>JANLTA010000682.1:0-1989 GCA_031362705.1 Gemmataceae bacterium
GCGGATCGCGGCGGATATTGGCTTTTCCTTCCGATGGTTTGCGGTCATGGACGGCCGAACCTTCGCTCCGACCCCCGCAATTATGTCAAACACCCGCACCAAGCCCGGCATGGCGCCGGGCCGGGTTGTTTACACACTGGACTTTACCCCGACCTGTCATGAGCAAGCTCGAAAAGACCCGCAACATTGGCATCATCGCCCACGTGGACGCCGGCAAGACGACCACCACGGAGCGGCTATTGTTTTACAGCGGGACGAAGCACAAGGTCGGCGACGTTGACACCGGCGACACCACGACGGACTTCGATCCGCTCGAACGCGCCAAGGGCATCACGATCAATTCCGCAGCTGTGTCGATCGACTGGGGCGAGAACACGATCAACATCATCGACACGCCGGGCCACGTGGACTTCACCGCCGAAGTCGAGCGGAGCTTGCGCGTCCTCGATGGCGGCGTGTGCGTGTTCTGTGCGGTAGGCGGCGTCGAAGTGCAGTCCGAAACCGTGTGGTTTCAGGCCAATAAGTACAAAGTGCCGCGTATCGCTTACATCAACAAGCTCGACCGCATGGGGTCCGATTTCTACGACTGCATCGAGCAGATGAAGGCGAAACTGCAGATGTCGCCGGCCATCGTGACCATTCCCGTGGGTCAGGCTAGCGAGTTCAAAGGCATCATCGACCTGATCCGCATGAAGTTCGTTCGCAAAGACATGTCGGACGCCACGCACCGCAAATACGACCTGGAAGAAATCCCGGCCGATCACGTCGAACAGGCCAACATGTATCGCGATCTGCTGATCGACGAGGCCGCTCACGTCAGCGATGAAATCACCATGCTGCATCTGGAAGGGCAATCCATCCCAGAACCCATGCTTCGCGCAGCGTTACGCAAGGGTTCGCTCGAAAGCCGCTTCAATCTCGTTCACTGCGGCACGTCCAAGATGTTTCACGGCGTCCGTGAGTTATTGGATATGGTCGTGGAGTTCCTGCCATCGCCGCTCGACCGCCCACCAGTCGATGGCATCGTGCCGACCAAATCGAAGAACAAAGAGAAGGTAACCGCCAGCCGCAAGCCCGATCCGACTGAGCCGTTCTCCGGGTTGGCGTTCAAGACCGTCACCGAAGCCACAGGCGACTTGGTGTACGTTCGGGTCTACTCAGGCGAGTTGACGCAGGGCGGCAGCTATCTCAACACGACCTGGAATAAGACCGAGCGCGTGGCCCGCATCTATCGCATGATGGGCAACAAGCGCGAGGAAAAGGAAACAGCCGGACCGGGCGACATCGTTGCAGTTGTCGGTCTCAAGCAGACGTACACGGGAAACACCCTTTGCTCCGAAGATCACCCCATCGCGCTTGAATCGATCGTTTTCCCCAAGCCAGTTATCGCGCAGGCGTTGATCCCCGACCGGACGACGGACGAAACCAAACTGGCTGACGCACTGGCCCGGCTTACTCGTGACGACCCGACGCTGAAGTTCCATACGGATGCGGAGACAAATCAACTCATCCTCAGCGGCATGGGTGAGTTGCACTTGGAAGTGTCGATTGAGAAGCTGCACCGCTTCCAGGGCGTGAAGGTCACCACCGGCAAGCCGATGGTCGCGTACCGCCTGACGCTAGCGAAGCCGCTGGACCTGACGACGCGGTACATCAAACAATCCGGCGGCCGCGGCAAGTTCGCCGTCATTCACATGCGTTATGAACCGCTGACGGCCGAGCGCATTGAAGCCGAGATTGCCCGCGTGACCGAGGACGGTGATAAGGCCGATCCGAACAACATTTACTTCGAGAACTCGATCTTCGGCGGCGTGGTCCCGCGCGAGTACATCCCAGCTGTAGAAGCCGGCTACCGCGACGGCACCGCTCGTGGCCACAAGTACCCGTTCCCATTCGTGGATTTGCGGGCCGAACTTTACGACGGCAAGTATCACGACGTGGACTCGTCGCAGGATGCCTTCAAGCTCGCGGCCATCGAGAACTTCCGTG
>JANLTA010000715.1:0-3290 GCA_031362705.1 Gemmataceae bacterium
ATTTAGATCCCACTGCCGCGCTGGCCGCCCATAGTGTGTGGTCACTACGGTACGGCTACCGTTTCGACTAACGACCTGAATCGCGTCCATCGTATCATTCGAAAGCGTTGATTTGATGGTGAGGTCGGCGGCATTCCACAATTGCATCGGTGCGTTTTGATACGACAGTAAAATAGTTTCCCCGCCGTCCAGGTAAGTGAAAACGCGCACCGTGCCACTCGGCGACCATGTCCGGACGCATTCCCCCGAAATGGGGTTCCAAAACTTGATGGGGCCAGCTTCCAGGCCAACGGTGACGAGCGTGTCACCAGTTGGACTCCATACCAGGCACCGGATTGCTTTGCCGTGAAGGAGTGTCGGGCCGGTGATTTTCCGCTGAGTCAGATCCCACAATCGGACCACGCCGTCGGCGTCACCGACCGCCAATATCGATTGATGCGGGTGCATCGCGACCTTCGGTGCCTTGATGTCTTGAAATAGCGGTGGCGCAGCCAGTGGTTCGGCGGCAAGGTCCCAGAGCCGCGCCGTCGTACCGGCGGTGGCGGTCATTGCCGTTCTGCCATCCTCGGAAAACTCAACGACTTTGGAGGTACCGCCGGCGGCCAAGATGTTGCCGATCTGTTGGCCGCTGGTTGTTTCGAGCAGAATCACAGAGCCGTCACCGGTGCCTGTCAGCAGTCGGTTCCCATCGGGGCTGAATGCCAATGACCAGACCGGGAACAGATATGGTCGCGGGGGGCTGAGTGGTTTGCCTGCGGCTTGCGCGTCCCACACGGCACCCGTCCGCGCGCGCCAGAGTCTTGCTTCGCCAGTTTTTCGCCGCCAAACATCGCCCACGGGATCGGAATTGACCACGCTGCCCGTAGCCAGGTACTGTCCGTCACGGCTGAATGCAACGGATTTGACCAATCCGTTGTGCAACATCTCCGCGCCGATCTTTGCACCGGTTTCACGATCCCAGAATTGGGCCACTCGACCTTTGTCACCGGTGACGATGCTGCGACCGTCCGGGCAAAACGCGACGACGCTGATCGCGTCGGCATGGATCAAAGGCGTGCCTTGCGGTTTGCCAGTGGCGGCGTCCCAAAGCCGCGCGGCTTTGTCGGTGCCGCCTGTGAGAATGGTCCGACCATCCTGACTGAGACATGCGACTTGTATTAGGGCTTCACCATGCGTCATCACTTCGCCGCGCGTGCTGCGACCGGCAGTGTCCCACAAGCGCATTTGCTTTTCGCACAATGTGACAAACGTACGGCCATCCGGCATGAATGCGACCCAGGAGACTGTTCCTGGATGTGACAGGCGGGTCAGCAGTTTTCCGGTGTCCGTGTCCCACACGCAGGCCGCGCCGATACGGCCATCATCGCTGCCGCTGCCCGTAAGAATCAACGTCTCATCGGGACTGAAGACCGCGTGATCTACTGTGAATTCATGAATCAATGGTTCGCCGAGTGGACGGCCTGTGGCCGCGTCCCAACGACGGACGCTGCGATCTTCCGAGGCCGTTAGCAAGATTGTATGGGCGCGATTAAAGCAGGCGAAGTTGACCCAGCCATTGTGTTGGCATAGGTATCGTTCGCGGTTGAACGGTTGCCGCCATGCCGACAAGTTGATGCGGGCGACACGTTCCAGATCGGCATCTTGTGCGGAACTCGCCAGGGCGCAACCTTCCACCAGTGATGCCAGGCCCGGGCCGAAGTCGCCCTGGTCGCACAAGTTCAATCCGCGCTCGATGGTCAGGCGCGCCGATCCTTTTTCGACTTCGCGACGAGCGGTGGCTTCGGAAGTCGCCTTGGCCTCTGCCCGGCCCCATTGCCAGAAAACAAGGATAATTCCCACGGCAGTGACCAATGTCAGCGCGGCCAGTGCGGCTGCCAACGATGGTCGCCGACGGACCCACTTCACCAGCCGCTCCGGGGCCGTAACGGGCCGAGCGCGAATAGGTTCGCCACGAAGAAACGCGGCGCAATCATGCGCCAGGTCTTGAGCGCTGGCGTAGCGCTTCGCTGGTTCCTTCTCGAGGCATTTCAGGCAAATCGTCTCCAAGTCACGGGGAACGCCGGGCTGCAACCGCGTCACGCGAATGGGTTCCAGAGTCTGGACTTGCCGAATCGTACCCATCGGTGTGTCGGCGCGAAACGGCGGGCGCCCAGTCAACACCTCGTAGAGAATTGTGCCGAGAGCATAAACATCCGCTGCTGGCCCCACGGGCACGGAACCTTCGGTCTGTTCCGGTGCCATGTATTCGGGCGTGCCCAGAATCAGCCCCGTCTGCGTCTTGCGATCCGAATGTTCGAGCAGCCGAGCGACACCGAAATCAGCGATCTTTACTGTGGTCAGATCGAATCCATGCGATTTGTCGTTGACAACTGACAGAAGTACATTGGCCGGCTTCAGATCGCGGTGCACGATGCCATTTTGATGGGCGTGATGGACGGCACGGGCGAGAGTCTCCACACACGCGGCGGCTTTGATGGGTGGCCACGGCTTGCCCGTGAGTTGTTGACTCAGCGTACCGCCCTCGACCAGCTCCAGTGTGAAGTAGGGCTGGCCTTCGCATTCGCCAGTCTCGAAGATCTGAACGATGTTCGGATGTTGCAGACGGGCCAGAGCGGAGGTCTCGCGCTCAAAGCGAATGCGTTCTTCGGGATTGGAAAAGCGGCCGCTACGCAACATCTTCATTGCGACGACACGTTGTAACTTCTCATGGCGTGCCTTGTAAACGACGCCCATGCCGCCACGACCCAAGATTCCCAAAATTTGGTACGGCCCGATGTGCTTGGGCACTTCAGTACCATTCGAGCGGCCATTGGTCGAGCCGCGAATGAAGTCAATTGTCGAAGCAATCGATTGCGATGAGCGCAGGGCGGACACGACGTGGTCAGCGACATCGTCGAGGGCACGCATCCGCGTGTCGCAAGATGAGCATGTTTCCAAATGCTCGGCGATCTCGTCGAGAATCGTCTCGGCCAACTCGCCGCGTTGAAATGCGGTCAGCGCGGCATCGTTGGGACAGGTAATCGCCATTGGCGTCATACTAACCAATTGCCACGGGTGTGACACCTTGGTCAGCCGCGGCGTGGTACGCGAAACCCTTACGCCGCACGAGCCATTCTTGAACCAAACCGTTCGTAAAGATAATCAGCCGCCGCCGCACATGCACCTGGGCGAGCCACTCGGTTCTTCAAGTCCTTCAACGCCGAAATCGTCTGCTCTCGAGCCACTCCGTTGTTCAGCCAATTCAACACGTGGCTGGCCGGCCGCACGCTTTCGTCCTTCGTGGTGAGGTA
>JANLTA010000737.1:0-5075 GCA_031362705.1 Gemmataceae bacterium
GCGGAAAAAAGTCGGGTCAGTGAATTGCCGCCGATCTCGGCGACCAACTCGTAGTCGGGTATGTGGGGGATGTCCATATCCGGCAGCGCGCAGGCTCCTTGCAGTACCACGTCCATCGACCGAACCTTCGCAGCTTCTCCAGTCAAACTCAACTGCCGGAACACCGTGGATGCCCACGGCGTTGTTGCCGGTAAGATGCACGTCATGGCCTTGCCGCTGATCGAAGAACTGACACCGCCGCCCGATCCCTGGGAAACCGCCCGGCGAATGGCGGATTTGCCACATATGTTGTTTCTTGACAGTGCCGACGACGCGGCCGGCCCTGCGATCAATCGCTACTCGTTTGTCACAGCTGATCCCGTGCGCTGGCTGGAGTCAAGAACCGATGAGACGCAGCCGACGACGTTCCACGACGTCCGGCAACTCGTTGACGAAAATCGGATCGACGCATGCGGCGTGCCTTTCCCCGGCGGCGTGGCAGGGTTGTTTGGCTACGGCCTTGGACACCTGACCGAGAAGTTACCGCGACCACGCGACGACGAGTTTCGCACACCGGACTTGGCCATCGGGCTGTACGACTGGGTGATCGGATGGGATCACCTGGCCAAGCGGTCGTGGATCGTATCAACCGGCGCAGGGGGGGGCAACAACCGGGAACAACAAGCTGCGCGACGACTAAGAGAAGTCCGCGCGTTGTTGCAGCGTGAGACGCCGACGTCAATTCCATGCAGCATTCAAACGGTTCACTTGAATTCGGTCCACGACGTGACCAGCTTTCCCGGTGTGTTCAGCAGTTATCCACTTGGCGGCTATCAAGCCGCCGTGCGGCGAGCCATCGAGTACATACACGCGGGGGATTGCTTCCAAGTTAACCTGGCCCAACGCCTCACCGTGCCGTTTCATACCGACGTGTTGGACCTTTATCATCGGTTGCGTACGCGCAATGCCGCGCCGTTCGCCGGTTTTCTCAAGTGCAACAACTTCACTATCGCCAGCGCATCGCCGGAGCGATTTCTTAAGGTCGATGCCGCTGGTCACGTGGAAACGCGGCCCATCAAAGGCACACGTCGGCGACACGCCGATCCGGTCGCCGACACGGCCGCCCAAGCGGAATTGCTGGCCAGCCCGAAGGACCGCGCGGAAAACGTGATGATTGTCGATCTGCTGCGCAATGATTTGGGCAAGGTCTGTGCTTACGGTTCGATTCACGTCAATAAAGTCTGCGAACTCGAAAGCTATCGCACGGTGCATCACCTTGTTTCCGAAGTCGTCGGACGACTACGGCCGAATCGGTCAACGGTAGATTTGTTGCAAGGCGCGTTCCCCGGCGGCTCCGTCACAGGTGCGCCGAAAGTGCGGGCGATGGAGATCATCGCCGAGTTGGAGCCGACCGCGCGCGGCCCGTATTGCGGCAGCCTCGGCTACCTCGGCTTCGATGGATCGATGGATAGCAATATCCTGATCCGAACGATGACGCTCGGCGGCGGCTGGGCACAGTTCCCGGTCGGTGCCGGCATTGTCGCCGATTCTGACCCGCAGTCGGAGTACGAAGAAACACTGGCAAAAGCGGAAGGAATGCTGCAAACTCTAAAGCCATGATTCTCGAAGGGCTCATCACGACCACTGATGCCGCCGGCGGACCTCGCCTGGCCCCGATGGGTCCGAGCGTCGATGGTATGGATTTCAATCGCTTTCTACTTCGGCCGTTTCCGACATCGCTGTCGTACCAGAATCTATTGCGGCATCCCGAAGGCGTGTTGCATATTACGGACGATGCGTTGCTATTGGCCCGCTCCGCCATCGGATTAGTGGAACCATTTCCCTCGACGCGACCCGCCGAGCACGTGCATGGATTCGTGCTCGCTGATTGTTGCCGATGGTTCGAGTTCCGCATCGCGGATGTGGACGACACTGACGAGCGCATGCGCATGACCGCCGAGGTTGTGCATCGCGGACGCGGTCGAGAATGGTTCGGCTTCAACCGGGCCAAACATGCCGTCGTTGAAGCGGCCATCCTGGCGACGCGCTTTCATCTTCTTCCGCGCGAGCAAATTGAGATGGAGTTCCGCGTCTTCGCCGCCATCATCAATAAGACAGGCGGGCCGGACGAGCACGAAGCCATGCATCTATTGCAAGCTCACATCCGAGGTTCGTCATGACCTCGGTCCACACCGGCAGCCGGCTTCATTTCGGCCTGTTTGATCTAAAGCAATTCGGCGGCGTCGGCATGATGATCGACAAGCCGTGTGTCGAAGTCATTGCTGAACGCGCGGATCAGTGGTCGGTCACGGGGCCAATGTCCGAGCGCACACAGTTCGTGATAGATCGCCTTGTGAAGCGTTTTCGCGATTTGCCGCCAATGCGCGTGGCCGTGGTGGAAGGGCCACCCGAACATGCCGGCTTCGGTTCCGGCACGCAAACGTCGCTGGCCTTGGCCACCGCGATTGTCACTGAAGCGAATTGCGATGTATCGACCATTGCACTGGCTCAATTGCTCGATCGCGGCCAACGCTCGGCCATCGGTATTCACGGTTTCACGCATGGCGGCTTGTTAATGGACTCCGGAAAACTCAACGATGATGCAGTGTCGTCCCTGTCTCTGCGGATTCAATTGCCATCAACCTGGCAAGTGTTACTCATTACGCCAAACGAACCTGAATCGTGGTCGGGCCTCCGGGAACGCGATGCCTTTGCGCTTTTGAAAGAGCGCGACGCGCCCTGCCATGATCTTGACTTGCGCCGATTGGCGGACTGCGAATTGCTGCCGGCCGCACGTGCTGGCGATCTTAATGCGTTCGGTGCCGCCCTGACAGAATTCAACGCCAAAGCCGGCGACTCGTTCGCGCCAGTGCAGGGTGGACGCTATGCGTCGCCAAGAATCACAACCATCGTGAACGAGCTTATCTCTCTGGGCTTAACCGGTGTTGGTCAATCATCGTGGGGACCAGCAGTGTTTACATTCGGAATTGATACGGAAAGGCTGGAACACATTGGCCAGTCATTCGCCGCCAACGGCGCGACCGTGCGTATTACACGACCACGCAACGCCGGTGCGGAAATCACCCGGAATAATCAACCAACGTAACAACCGCCGAGGAAGCTGGGGTCGAATGCACTATACGTTCGGATTTGTGCCAGTGAAACAGCGCTGAATGTCTTAGCGGGGTTGCTGGCACCGGCACCGCCGCCAACGAGGATGTCGGCTTTGCCGTCGCCGTCCTGGTCGCTGCAGTTCACTGTAACGCCGCCCGTGAATGTTCCTGAAAAGGCAAAGAAGCTCTTTAAGACGCTGAGATTGGCTCCGCTGAACACTTGCACGTGTGGGCCGCCACCCGCCCCGGCTCCGGTAATGATATCGGCTTTGCCGTCGCCATTGACGTCGCCAGCCGCGACACTCACGCCGCCTGAAAACGACGCTCCATAAGCGAAGTAGCTGTAATGTTCGGCATAAGAGCCGCCACGGAACACTTTCACGTGCGGGCCGCCGCCAAGGCCTGCGCCGGTAATCACGTCGGCCAGGCCATCACCATTTACATCGCCGGCCGCCACGGACACGCCGCCGATAAAATTGGCGGGATACGCGTAAAAGCCCGCCAGTTCCTGGCCGTTGGCACCGCTGAAGACGCGCACATGGGGCCCGCCGCCCGCACCCGCACCGGTGATGATGTCGGCCTTGCCGTCGCCATTAACGTCGCCGGCCGCCACATGCACGCCAAGCGTGAAGCTCGCCGCATAGGCAAAGTAACTCTGAAGAACGCTGTTCGTCTTGCCATCGAAGACTTGCACATGCGGCCCGCCGCCCGGACCGGCCGCCGTGATGATGTCTTCGTAGCCATCGCCATTCACGTCACCCGTAGCAACCCGTACGCCGCCGCGAAATCCCGTACCATATGGCGTCAGCGTGTTGCGGAACGCACCTGTCGCCGCATCGTAAATCGCAACGGTTGCCGCGCTGCCGGGGCCAGACCCGATAGCGATCAAGGATTGAACAGGAGTCAGTGTCGGTGGGGGAGGTGGCGGCTGCGTCACGTTAATCGTCGGCGACAGCGGTTTGCCAAACTCCTGCGTGAAGTACAAGATGCCATCCGGGTTAGCTTTCACCGAGACGCCGATCTCCGTGTAATTCGCATCGAGGATGTTCGCGCGGTGACCGGATGAGTTCATCCACGCCGCCATCACATCAGTCGCGCCGGTGTAGCCAAAGGCGATGTTCTCACCGATTGCGGTGTATTCGTAGCCGGCGTAAGCGTCGCGGCTCGACATGGTCGGCAAAGCCACGCCATACAGCGTGTGGCTCATCGCTTCAACGAGGCCTTGCACGTTGCTTTGTTGGGCCATCTGATCAGAATGTAACTTGGCTGCGTAATTGAGAATCGGGCTGACACCGAGCGCGGCCAGCCCCATGGCGGCACGCTGCTGATTCACCAGTGTCACGATCGACGATGCAACCGCATCAAGAACTGCCGTCTGTAGCGGACTGCCCTGGCTACTGGTGTTGCTGCCCTGGCTGTCTGACAAACTGTCGCTGCCGGCCCCACCGTAAATCGTGTCATTGCCTTGGCCGCTATTCAAAACGTCATCGCCGTTGCAACCAAAAATCAAGTCGTTGGCACTGCCGCTGGCCGTGATCTGATCGTTGCCCGAGCCACCATATAGCCAGCATTGTTGCGTGATGCCGCCACTGATCGTAATTGAGTCATTCCCTTGGCCGCCATCGATGGCAATGGTGCCGACCGCGCTGGAGGCAAACGATTGGCCCGTCGACGACACGACGAGATTGGCACCGGAAAGGCTGATTTGCACGCTGTTGGCCGCCGAATCCCCAAGGACTGTCAACACGCCATTAAGCAGTGTCGCCGTGACCGCAGGGGTTAATCGGTTTTCCAGGTGCTGAATGCGCAGTTGCGCACGGCGGTGGCCGCGACCGGTCATAGGGGCTCCCGTGTCAGTCCAATAGGACCGAGCCGTGGACGGGACCGGCGATTGTGCAGGTTGTAAGGAGGGGGTACATAACGATTAGCTTACCAGCACATTAAAGTCAAACGATCAACTTGATTAAACTGGTCAATCCGGAT
>JANLTA010000804.1:0-5154 GCA_031362705.1 Gemmataceae bacterium
CGATCGTTCATCGCCTTCAACACTTCCGCTGGCGCGGTCGTATTGCGCGTCACCTCGGCAAAGGCGATGCGAGCCATCACGGCGACCATCGCGGCTGGCACGCTGTGGCCTGCCGCGTCGGTAATCAGAACGCCGACGTTGTTTGCGTCATGATTGACGAAATCGTAGTAGTCTCCACCCAACGCATCCAGCGGGGAATAGCGCACGGCCCATGCCAACTCCGGACCATCGGGTGGCGACTTGGGCAACAGCGCTCGATTCAGCAACCGCCCGGCGACCTGCAACTGATATTGCATGGCGCGATCACGCTCGGACAACTCATGCGTCCGCTTCTCGACTTGTTGATTGAGATGATGCGCGCGGTGGGCCATCAGTTGGCGAGCATAAAGAATGCCCACGAGCCGGCCATCATCCACCACGGGCAAATGCCGAATGTGCAGCCGCTCCATCATGGCCATCGCGTCTTCCCAGCCGGCGTCGGCCGAGATCGTTTCCAACTCACGGGTCATCCAATTACTGACGGGCAATTGGCCCCAATCCGTGCCCATGTCGGCGGCCATGTCGAGCAAATCGCGCTCGGAGAAGATGCCATGCAGTATCGGCCCGACGCCAATGAGCATGGCACCGAGCCGCAGCTTGGTCATCACGCGAACGACATCGCGCACCGGAGTATCCGGCGCAATCGTCAGAGGGCCTTCCTCCATGATGTCGCGGACAGCCAGGAAGTGCGGTTCATCGCCGGTCATGGGAATCAGTTTACGTTAACTGGTATAACGAATAAAAGCCCACCCGAACCAAACGCCACCCATTGCCGTGAGTGGGCTTTCCGAGAATTATGTCTCGATTGACTCTACCCCTGTGGTCCGAGCGCTTTGCCGCGCCGCCGCTGCCAATGACGCCGGCGGAAGTCAGCGAGCGCGGGTGGGACTACGTCGATATCGTGTTCGTGACTGGCGACGCTTACGTCGACCATGCCAGCTTTGCGATGGCAATTCTTGGCAGGGTGTTGGAGGCGGCTGGTTACCGCGTGGCCATTTTGTCACAGCCCAATTGGCGCTCCGTGGAACCCTGGCGGCAGTTTGGCCGGCCGCGGTTGTTCTTTGCCGTGTCGGCCGGCAACATGGACTCGCTGATCAATCATTACACCGCCAGCAAAAAAGTGCGCAACGACGATGCGTATTCGCCCGGTGGCCGCATTGGCTTGCGACCGGATCGGGCGACGCTGCCGTATTGCCATCGTTGCCGCGAGGCATACCCCGGCGTGCCAGTAATCGCCGGCGGCGTCGAAGCCAGCTTGCGACGACTCGCGCATTACGATTATTGGAGCGACACCGTTCGTCGCTCGATTCTGCTGGATTGCAAAGCTGACCTTTTGGCTTTCGGCATGGGCGAGCGCAACGTGGTGGAGATCGCCAATCGCCTGGCAGCCGGCAAGACCATCAAGGATCTGCGCGACATGCGCGGAGTTGCGTATTTGCTAGGAGCGAAGGAAGCGGCCGAGTTCAAAGCGGACCTGTCGCAACGGGTTGGCTATGAAACTGTAACGCTGCCGACGTTTGAACAAGTGAAAGCCGACAAGCTGGCTTTTGCCGAGGCAACGCGGCTGATTCATGTTCACACCAATCCCTACAACGCCGCCGCGATGTTTCAGGAGCATGACCGCGAAGCCGTGGTGGCGACGCCGCCCGACTTGCCGCTGAGCGAAGAACAGATGGATGGCGTGTACGATTTGCCGTACACGAATCGACCGCACCCGAGCTACACGGAGGACATACCGGCGTACGAGATGATCAAGGACTCCGTGACGATCATGCGCGGCTGCTTCGGCGGCTGCACCTTCTGCTCGATCACCGCCCATCAGGGCCGGATCATTCAATCGCGATCAAAGGCATCGATTCTCAAAGAAGTGAAGAAGCTGGCGGCCGACCCGGAGTTCAAAGGTACCGTCAGCGACATCGGCGGCCCCACAGCCAACATGTATCAGATGCGCTGCACCCGGCCCGAAGTCGAAGCTAAGTGCAAACGAATGTCGTGCGTGCATCCGAGCATTTGTAAGTTACTCGGCACCGACCACGGCCCGCTTACGGATCTGATGCGCAAGTCCCGCGAGACGCCGGGCATCAAGAAAGTGCTGGTGAGCAGCGGGTTGCGCATGGACTTGGCCCAGTTGTCGCCGGAGTATGTGCGCGAGTTGGCGGCCCATCATGTGCCCGGCCGGCTCAAGGTCGCGCCCGAGCACACCGATCCCGGCGTGCTCAATCAAATGAAGAAGCCGAGCATCGATAACTTCGGCCAGTTCGCCGAGATGTTCAACAAGGAGTCTGCGAAGGCGGGCAAACCGAAGCAGTTCCTGGTGCCGTACTTTATTGCCAGCCACCCCGGCAGCGACTTGCCCGCGATGATTGACCTGGCCGTGTACCTCAAGCGAAATGGCTACAAGCCAGATCAGGTGCAGGACTTCATTCCCGCGCCGTTCGATATTGCGACGTGCATGTACTACACCGGCCTCGACCCGATGACGAAAAAGCCCGTCGGCGTCGCCAAGGCCATGCATGACCGCAAGCTGCAGCGGGCGCTGATGCAGTTCTTCAAGCCGGAAAACTACTTCGCCGTGCGTGAAGCTTTGACGAAGGCTGGCCGCGGTGACTTGATCGGCAACAGCTGCGATGCCCTAATCCCGGCATCACCGCCTAAAGAGGCAATCGCCCTGCGCCGCAAAACCGCCAACAACGACTACTATCATGCGATGCCGGTGCCGAAGAAGAAGCAGCTCGCACCTGGCAAAGGCTATCGGCCGGAACGCAAGAGTCATGCTCGCAGACAACGGGATAATTAAACAGTCAAGGAGTACGTCATGAGCGACCTCGATCCAAGATGTGTCCATGTGGATAGCGAGACGGCGACGGCCACGTTGGTGGCATCGTGGCTGACTGCGCAGGGCATTCCCGCGAAGATCACCAATGAGAACATCGGCGGCTTCGAGGGCCTAACGTCGGTATCCACAAGCTTGGGTTCTCACGGCGTCGAAGTGTGGGTGGATGACCTTGCCGACGCGGATAGAGCTAAGCAACTGCTCGCCGAGAAAGCCGCGGAATTGAAGTCGGCTCATCCAGTGGTATCAGCTCCGGTCGAAGCCGTCTGCGACGAATGTGGCACACGTTCGACATTCCCCGGGGAAGCCCAGGGTACCGTCCAGGAATGCCCGAATTGCAGCAACTACATTGACATTCCCGGTGCGAACGATGATTGGGATCAGGAAGAGATCGACGCGCCGGCGGAGGAGACAAGCGAACAAGATTAGTTTTCATACGTCGTGTCGGAGCAACGCCGTGAATCGACAATAAGCTTCATCCAATTTCGCCGGTTCCTTGGGTTCGTAAGTTGTCGTTTCCACAGATTGCCGAACGACTTCGCGAATTTGTGCCAACGAGTCAACCAGTCCCAGACCCATTGCTTGCATCATGACATTGCCTAGTGCCGTCGCTTCGACCGGCCCGGCAATTACAGGTCGATTGATTGCATCGGCAGTGAATTGGTTCAACATGGCGTTTTGGCTGCCACCGCCGACGACGTGCAAGACTTTGATCTGTCGTCCGGTGAGTGCTTCAAGTTGCTGGAGCACGTGCCAGTATTTTAGCGCTAGGCTCTCATAGCAACAACGAATGAAATCGCCGGGTTCCACGGGCGCTGGCTGATTTGTGCGTCGGCAAAACGCTGCAATCGCTTGTGGCATATCCGGCGGCAAAAGGAACGATGCATGATCGGGATCAATCAAACTATGAAACGGCCGAGCCTGTTCAGCCAGCTTGGTCAACTCGTCAAAGGAATAGTCGTGGCCGGACTTGGCGAAGCTATGTTGGCACTCCTGCACCAGCCAAAGGCCCATGATGTTCTTTAGGAACCGGATCGATTCGCCGACGCCGGCTTCGTTGGTAAAGTTGGCCGCGAGACTCGCGGCCGTGATCACCGGTTGTGGCAACTCCGCTCCCAGCAGCGACCAGGTGCCGGAACTGAGGAATGCCCAATCGTTGCCGCTGGCTGGTATCGCCACCACCGCCGACGCTGTGTCGTGAGTCGCTGGCGCGATGACCGGCACCGGGTTCACGCCGGTATCAGTGGCAATCTGCCGGCGCAATGGCCCCAATATCGTTCCCGGCTGTGCGAGTGTTCCCAACCAGTTTGGGTTGATTTCAAACTTCGTCGCGAGTTCATAGTCCCATGATCGCGTTCGAGCATCCAGCAATTGCGTCGTACTGGCATTCGTGACTTCATTCGATTTGATGCCAGTGAGCCAATAGTGGAACATGTCCGGCATCATCAATAACTGATCGGCCCCCGCCAACAGTGCCGAATGGTCACGACGCATGGCAACCAGTTGAAACAGCGTGTTGAAACGCAGGAACTGCAAGCCGGTGCGACTGTAAAGGTCATCGCGCGGGACCGTGCGAAAGGCCAGGTCCATTGCTGTCTCGGTGTGCGGGTCGCGGTAGTGGCGTGGCAACCCTAGCAATGTGCCACCGTGACCCATCAACCCGAAATCCACACCCCAGGTATCAACGCCGACGGAATCGATGCCGCCAAAATTCGTGCCAGCATGGCTGATGCACTGGAGTATCTCGCGGTGCAGCCCCGGCGCGTCCCACACCATTTGATCAAGCAACTGCACGGGGCCGTTCGCAAAGCGATGTACGGTTTCCAATTGCACCCGTGCGCCATCGAAAAGGCCGAGCATTCCGCGGCCGCTGGCGGCACCGATATCAATGGCGAGTAACTTACGCGCGGCAGCCATCACAATGACTCAGAAAACTAATGCGAATTGACCCATAACGATGTAAATACGAAAGCGGGCCTCGACTTCGAGGCCCGCCACTTTGGTTCAATAGAGTCTTATGCTACTTCCCGACCTTTAACCGTGCCAAACCAATGGCGGCTTCCACACGCACGGTGGGCGGGGAATCGTCGGCGAGTTTCTCGAGTGCACTGACGACGGCCGGTTCGTTGATCTGATTGCGGACCAGTGCCTGGATGGCTGCCCGGCGGGTCGTATCCACGTCGTTGCTGCGGGCCATTTCCACCAGCACCGGCGTGATGTCCGGGCAGCTTTCGAAGTCGGCTTTAGTCAGGCTGCCTGTGATCTGTTCGCGGACGGCTGCC
>JANLTA010000813.1:0-6978 GCA_031362705.1 Gemmataceae bacterium
TCCGTTTGGGGTCGCTGCTTTTCTGTTAACCGGCGTGCAGCCATTAGACGTTGGCATGATTCATGCGTATTTGAGTGACTGCCCAGTCGAAGTGGGGTGCGACGTGCTTGTGACCCGTTCTGCCGGTGATGAACGTATTGAAATGTTCGATTCCTTCCGCACGGAGTTTAGCGACATTGCGTCCATGAACCTCTTGTTGCGACGCGCTCTGATCGCCGTGAAGACTTATGCCATGGCTATCGATAACGTTGAAAACCATGCATGCGCAGCAAAGCTAAAGCACATTCACATGAAACACTGCGACGCCGTTGACAAACTCCGTGATCGCATTCGGACGGAAAACGGTACACCAGATTTGGCGACGGGCATGTGGCACGGAGTTGCGGCGGCCATCGCAAACAAGGTAAGCGGTTCCGCAATTTCGTCTCTCCTCATCGTCTTGCGACATGGAGAGGAGCATGACATCAGCGAATATCAAAAGACGCTCAATAAAGCTCTGTTGTCGCCGAAATGCGTCCGTCTGATCGAGAACGATTTACTGCCGCGTTGTCGCGATCACGTGGCTGAACTGCAAAAACTAAGCGAATCGATCCACTCAACGTCTTAGGTCGCCGTCGCGACCGGAGGAGAGAACATGCGAGTCGTCGGATTATGCCTGGTGATTATTGGTGCGTTACTGCTGGGATATCAGGGTTTCACGTATGTCAGTCGTGAAACGGTGGTTGATGTTGGCCCGGTGCAAGTATCGGCCGACCGCGAACGAACCGTTTGGGTCCCGCCGGTGATTGGCGGTGTCGCAGTCGTGGCTGGGTTGGTACTGATGGTCTCAGGAGGTCGCAAAGTCGGTTGAATGATTCTTAAGCGGCGACCCCCGTCGGCAGTTGGCTGACAAATCGTGGGGACTGAAATGCGGGTAGTGTCGCAGTTTGGTTTTCTTCGTGCCCTTTGTGTCTCTGTGGTAAATTCTTAAGACCAACCACAAAGACACAAAGGGCACAAAGAAAAGCACAAAGAAGATGGATTCATGTCAGACATGTCGATTTCTCACGCCATCGCAGACTGAGACACTACCGAAATGCGGGACAGAAAACGGATGAAGGTCAATCATCGTCGTCCGCTGCCGTAACCTTGAAGTCCGACTTCTGAATCTTGTATTGAGCCAACTTGTCGGTGATTGAGCGGCGCGACAGCCCGCTCATGTCCGCACAATGGCCGACGTGGCCATGAGATTTCTTCAATGCCGCACGCAGATAACGCTCTTCAAATATCGCGATCAACTCGGCCAGTTGATCAGTCAATGGGCGCGCGATGTCTACGACCAACCCGGAATCGACTGGTTTACGGCCAACATCGACTGGCAAATCGTTGGGCCGGATGGTGTTATCCATCACCGTGACGCAGGCTCGTTCGATGGCGTTTTCCAATTGCCTGATGTTACCGGGCCACGGGCAATTCAACAGTTGCTGCATCGCTTCCGGACTCACGTCCGGCGCGGGACGACCGGCCGGCGTGTATTGCCGAGCAAAATGGGCCACCAGTAGTGGAATGTCCTCGGGTCGATCACGAAGGGGTGGCAGGGCAATCTTGACGACATTCAAGCGATAATACAGGTCTTCGCGGAACTTGCCGTCTTCGACCAGACGCTCCAACGGTCGATTGGTGGCGGCCACCAACCGCACATCAATGTCAACGCCCTGAGCGCTGCCGACACGCTCAATTTTTCGCTCTTGCAACACGCGCAACAGTTTGACTTGCATCGACATGGGCACGTCGCCGACCTCGTCGAGAAACAACGTGCCACCGTTCGCCTGTTCAAACCGGCCAATGCGCTGTGAAGCGGCACCGGTGAACGCGCCTTTTTCGTGGCCGAACAACTCACTTTCGAGCAGCGTCTCTGGCAACGCCGCGCAATTCACCGCTACTATCGGCCCATTGCGCCGCGTGCTGCACGCTTCATGGACCGCCCGGGCGATCATTTCCTTGCCGGTCCCAGTTTCGCCGACGATCAAGACGGTCGAGTTGGTGTCGGAAACACGGTTAATGAGATCGAATACCTCGATCATCTTCGGGCTTTTGCTTAACAGGTTGCGAAAAGCATAGCGCTGACCCAATTGCTCACGCAGTGCGGCCACCTCGTCCTGAAGCGACCGCTCGCGCAAAGCGCGAGCGACCAATAGGCTCAAATGTTGCGGATCTACGGGCTTGGTCAGGAAGTCGTACGCGCCCTGCCGCATGGCCTGCACGGCATCGACAATGCTCCCATGGCCAGTCGTGACAATCACCGTCACGGGAATGTGACGCTTTTGGATTTCGTCGATAAGTTGCATGCCGCTGAACTTGGGCATGCGTAGGTCAGTCACGACGATGCTGTACGGGCGTTCGCTGAGCCGTTCCAGCGCTTCCGCCCCGCCGCTGGCGGTGTCTACCTCGATTTTTAAACTCAGGTGCAGCATCCCCTGCAACGACGTGCGGGCATCCTCCATGTCGTCAACGACGAGCACGCGTTGATTGGCGTTGGCGACAAAACCCGGGTCAGTGGCACGCATTATGCAATAATACAAGAAAGTGGGTTGGGTGACGGTCCTTTGGTGTAGTGAAATCGCCTGCGCGGGTGCAATTTGTACTGAACGACCGGCTTAAGGGCATGCCGATTACTAGCTAAGAGGAATTCGAATGTCTAAGACGGCATCGCGAGCCGGTCGGCATATTTGGTGGTTCTTTGTTCTAGTCCTGATCGCTCACACGGCGTTGGTCGGTATCAATATCGTTCGCACCGCGCGAAACGAGGGATTAGTCACTCACACGCTACAGGTTCTCAACATCCTCGGTGAACTGAAAGGAGTGTTGATGGACGCCGAACGAAGCGTCCGTGGTTTTGTTGTGACTAATGAAGAGAGCTTCCTGTCGGCATTTCGTAGCACGCCCGCTGAGTCAGAGCGGATTCTTAATGACCTCGCGCGATTGACGGACGACAATTCGGAACAACAACGTCGACTTGACGATCTTGGGAAGGCCGTGCGCAGTCGCATCGATTTGTTGAATGAGCTAGAAAGCGTCGGTCGACTCGACCCGCGCGATACCGCTCGGGAAAAAGCCGTCACGATACGGGGCGCGAAAGCCATGGAGACACTGCTCGCCCAACAAGCGATCATGGTGGCTGCTGAACAGAAACTGCTCGAAGAACGACGGCAAAATGCCCAGCAAGCACTGATGACGGCTATTTTCACGGCCATCATGGGCGGTGCTATGACGATCGGCATGTTGGCTCTAGTTAACTACGTCAGCCGGCAGGAGTTGGAGGCACGGCGGCGCGGCGAGGAGATGCATCGCCAGAACGAAGAGCGCTTTCGTGCCATTTCTGAGTCGCTGCCGCAAATCGTGTGGGTGGCCCGACCGGACGGTGTCCACGAGTATTGCAACAAGCGTTGGTACAACTTCACGGGTTTGCCCGCGGAGAAAAGCGTTGGCTACCGCTGGATCGACGCGGTTCATCCGGAGGATCAAGCGCTGGTTCGTGACACATTGCAAAAAGCCGTTGCGGCGGTACAGCCGTTTGAACTCGAGTATCGGCTCCGACACCACGTCGGCATTTACCGCTGGCATCTTGATAGGGCCATACCGCTCTGTGACAAAAAGGGACAAGTGGTTCGCTGGTTCGGCACGGCGACAGACATTGATGACCGAAAGCGTGCCGGCGATGAATTGGAAGAGCGTGTGCGGGAACGTACCGCGGAATTAGTGAACCGAACCACCGAACTCGCGCGAAGCAACCAGGAATTGGAGCAATTTGCTTACGTGGCCTCGCACGATCTCCAGGAGCCACTCCGCAAGATTCAGGCCTTTGGCGACCGATTGAAATCTGCTTTTGGCAATCAGTTGGGAGAACAGGGGCAGGAATACATCAATCGCATGATGTCATCCGCCGGCCGAATGAGGCGGCTCATTGATGATTTGTTGACTTTTTCACGGGTTGCCAGCCGGCAACGCCCGCATGCAGAAGTCGATCTGAATGAGACGGTTCGCGATGTATTGTCAGACCTGGAAGAAGTCGTCACTCGACTGGGTGCCCAAGTGGAGGTTGGGCCAATGCCAACCGTTTGTGCGGAGCCGACGCAAATGCGGCAGTTGTTTCAGAATCTATTGGCCAACGCGTTGAAGTTTCACAAACCCGGTATGCCACCGCGAGTCACCGTACGCGCCGAAGTAGTGCCGAACGGTCCGAACAACGAAGATGATCGACCGGCGGCGTGCATCGAGGTCACCGATGAAGGGATTGGCTTTGACGCGGAATACCGCGAACGCATCTTCCAGGTGTTTCAACGATTGCACCCTCGGGGCCAATATGAGGGAACCGGTATCGGCCTTGCCATCGTCCGCAAGATCGTGGAACGCCACGGTGGTACCGTGACGGCGAGGAGTCAGCCAGGATCTGGCGCGACATTTGCGGTGATACTGCCGACGGTCAACGAGCAGTTGGAGAACAACGGCGATGCGATGGCCGATAGTGCTGTCGTTCCGATGAGTTCATAAAACACCATGATGCCGACTCACAATCGCGCCATAACGATTCTTATGGCCGATGACGACCCTGATGATCGCCAAATGACCAAAGAGGCATTTGAGAAGGCGCGTCTGGCCAACGACCTCCGCTTTGTTGAAGACGGGGTTGAGCTGCTTGATTACATGTTTCGCCGCGGCAAGTACGCCGACGCCGCTGTTTCGCCGCGCCCGAGCATCATCTTGCTTGACCTGAACATGCCCCGGAAAGACGGCCGGGAAGCGCTGAAGGAGTTGCGGGCCGACCCGCTGTTCCGCAGTATTCGTGTCATTATTTTGACCACGTCGAAAGCCGAAGAGGATATTATCCGCTCTTACGACCTCAGTGCGGCTTCGTTCATCACGAAGCCGGTCACCTTTGATGCCCTTGTCGATGTCGTTCGTGCTTTAGGCAAATACTGGTTGGAAATCGTGGAGCTACCGCAATATGCCGACTCCACAAGATGAATCGGGCAAGGTCCGCGTCGCGCTCGTGGATGACGACGAGGACGACTTTGTTTTGGCCCGCGATCTGCTCGCCGAAATTGATGGCACGCGCTATCAGCTGGAGTGGATTCCCGACTACGAGAACGGTTTGATCGCAGCCTGTAGCGGCAAATTCGACGTTGTATTGCTCGATTACAAATTAGGTGCCAAGTCCGGTTTGGATTTGCTTTCGGAAGCGCGGCGTTTAGGCTGCGATGCACCTGTCATCATTCTCACGGGCATGTCCGACTCTGATATTGATGTGGCCGCCATGCGGAACGGTGCCGCAGATTATGTGGAAAAATCGCGCCTCGATCGCACGATTCTCGACCGAACGATCCGGTATGCGATTCGCCAGCGAAACGTCGAAACGGAATTAGAACGGCGGGTGAAACAACGCACCGAAGAACTGGATCGGGCGATTGCCGCTCTGCAAGATACGGATCGCCGCAAAGACGAGTTTCTGGCGACGCTGGCTCATGAGTTGCGCAATCCCCTGGCACCGATATGCAATGCACTTGAAATCATGCGGCTGTCCTCTGATCAACCCGAGGCCAGTGGCATGGCCCGGGGCCTGATGGAACGACAAGTCGCCCAACTCGTTCGCCTGATTGATGATCTCCTGGATATTTCCCGGATTACGCACGGAAAACTCCGACTGTCTCGTGACCGCTTGTCACTGGGGGAAATCCTTGAATCGGCAATCGAACAAAGTCGGCCGTTGCTTGACAAAGCAGAACAGGCGCTAACGGTCAACATCCCGGCCGAGCCAATTTGGGTCACTGGAGATCGTGTCCGTTTGGCCCAGGTGTTTACCAATCTTTTGAATAATGCCGCCAAGTTTTCCGATCCGGGAGGCCAAGTAACTGTGACCGCCAAGCGAGAGGCGGAACTGGCGGTAGTACATGTGTGTGACACTGGAATGGGTGTACCGACGGAGATGTTGCCACGTTTGTTTGATCAATTCGCACAAGTGGACCGAACATTGAATCGGAGTCAGGGCGGCCTCGGCATTGGGCTGAACCTTGCACGCCGCCTCGTTGAACTGCACGATGGTACTATTGAAGCTCACAGTGAAGGTGCCGATCGCGGCTCCGATTTCGTTGTTCGGCTGCCATGCGAACACGATTGATTCT
The DNA here is from genome assembly GCA_031362705.1 of Gemmataceae bacterium. Lineage (GTDB taxonomy): Bacteria > Planctomycetota > Planctomycetia > Gemmatales > Gemmataceae > JAIBBI01. The sequence continues at coordinate 6,159 of JANLTA010000813.1, forward strand.
ACTTCTGATTTGGCTGATCTTTGACGACCTCCTTGGCACGATCATTGCATTGATTATCAATCGGACCGTTCATTATTAACGGAACATGGCCCGATTTAACACCAAGGAGAGTGTCTCAATGCGAAGTCTAATTCCCGGCTGCCTGGCAGCCGTCTGTGCGGTGGCGGTACTTGCCGGGCCTGCCGAAGCGCAACGTGGGCGGCAAGGCGGCGGCTCGTACAACCGTGGTTACTCCGGTTACAACTATGGTAACTATCGCGGCAACAACTACGGCAACAACTACGGCTACTATCGCGGCAACAACTACGGGTACTACGGAGGAAATTCCTTCGGCATCAGTGTGGGCAATCAAGGCTACTACAATGGGTATGGATATCGCTCTTATCCGAGCTATTCGTACTACGGCGGATACAACACGCCACAATACGGCTACGGTTACAATGCAACGCCGTACTACGTCACGCCCGGTACTTCGGACGCGATCGCCTACAACTCTGTGCCTTCCCAGTCGGCGGTCACGACGTCGAACTACGGCGATCCGCTCGACAACGCGCAGGCTTGGCTTCGCGTGATTCTTCCCGATCCTAATTCCCGATTGACCATTGAAGGTCAGCTCATGCAGCAAACGGGAACGGAGCGCGTGTTTTATACACCACGGCTGGATCGTGGCGCCATTTATCCGTAAGCGTCCGCTGAATGGATGTGGGTCAGATGTCCCGGGCGGCGACGGCTCCCGGGTCGGTTGGTTTTACTTGGCGTTGGTCTGGGTTGTTGCCCAGGCATCGGGCAACAGGTCGGCCAGGTCGCTGCCAGATGGGCG
>JANLTA010001045.1:0-1692 GCA_031362705.1 Gemmataceae bacterium
GAAGCGTAAGCTCGACGTGGTTTCGACCGCACGTCGAGCTTACGCTTCGACGCTCGCCTCTCCCAGCAGTTCCCTGATCTTTTTCCGCGCCAGCGATAGATTCGCTTTCGCGGCATCGGGGGTAGAACCCAGCACGTCCGCGGCTTCCGTCGGCGTCATGCCTTCGCAGGCACACAGGTACATCACTTCGCGCTGCCGTGGCGGCAAGCCGTCGAGTGCGGCAAGGGCTTTCGCCAACTCTTCCTGGCCGGCTGCCAAGTGATCGGGCAAAGGCACGCGGCAGTGATGTTCATCGTCCAAGGGCATGGCCTGGGCGATCGGCGAGCGACCACGGCGCAGGCGGTCGCGCCATAGGTTTGCGGTGATCTTGAACAACCAGGGCCGGATTGCCTGCGACTCGCGCAAGCCGCGTTGTCGCCAGGCGCGCAGGAACGTCTCCTGCGTCAAATCTTCGGCCACATGGGTGTCGGCAGTGAGGCGGAGGGCGAAACGGTAGACCCGTGGCACCCATTCTTCCAGGTGTTCATGCACCGGATCTCGGCGTTCCTCACGCCGCCCCTGCCTCAGCGGCTCCGGTAGATAGACGAACGAAACCGTCATGGGTCAAGCCGTCCATAAAAAACGAGAAAGGCACGTACAGCGCGGCGTATTTTTCAATCCGGCCGTCTCAATAAGCGAGGCCTGCCAATTTGTCGCATCGACGTAAGTCGTTGCCGGGCAAAGTACGTTCGAAATCAGGGCATTGATTCCAGCGATTGTTATTGATTCCACAGATGGGTGGGGAAGTGGTGGAATCAATTGATCCACGACGTTACTCCGCCTCCAGCCGTTTCTTCGCCTCGGCCAAAGCCTTCAATTGCTCCGGCGACAATTTGGGATAGGCCAGCTCCAAATCCTGAATGGTGTTGACAATAATGTCGGCAACCGCGGTGCGCGTGACCCACTTGTGGTCGGCGGGGATCACGTACCACGGTGCAATGTCTGTCGAAGTGGCCTCCAGTGCGTCTTCGTAGGCATCCTGGTACATGTCCCAATAGCCGCGCTCCTTCAGGTCGCCGAGCGAAAACTTCCAGTTTTTGTCGGGCCGGTCGAGCCGCTCCATGAAGCGCTCCTTCTGCACTTCACTGGACACGTGAAGAAAGAACTTGAGTACGATGGTGCCGTTGCGAACCAGGTGGCGCTCAAAGGCGTTGATATCGTCGTAGCGGTCCTTCCAAAATCGCTGATCGCGCGGTCCCGGAGGCAGATTACCTTTTTCGACAAGTTCGGGATGAACCTTTACGACCAGCACGTCTTCGTAATACGAACGATTGAAGATGCCGATGCGGCCACGCTCCGGTAGCGCCTTCATGTGCCGCCAGAGAAAGGTATGATCCAACTCCTCCACCGATGGCACTTTGAACGAATACACCTGGCAGCCCTGCGGATTGACGCCGGAGAAGACGTGCTTGATCGTGCCATCTTTGCCGGCCGCGTTCATCGCCTGAAGGATCACGAGCAGAGCATGGCGGTCATTGGCGTAAAGAAGATCTTGCGCGGTCGCCAGGTGTTCGCGATTCTTGTCGAGAATGTCGGCGGCGCGTTCCTTGGCGAGCCGGCGATGCTCATCGGTGCCGGTGAAGCCCGTGTCGAAGTCTTTGAGCTTCAGCTTCTTGCCCGGCCTGACCCGAAACCGCTCGATCAATTCCTTGG
>JANLTA010000834.1:0-4984 GCA_031362705.1 Gemmataceae bacterium
GCCTTCTCGCTGTTTCGCTTGAGCGTGGCTGAAGCCCGAACAGCGAGAAGCCCCGTGAACGGGGCTAAAAAACAATTTGGATTGCACATCGTTACCCGTCGTCAACGACGGGCCTACACGCTGCGCGGAAGCCCCGTGAACGGGGCTAAGAGAGGGCGGGGCCGTTAACCGGTCTACGGCGGACTTGCTTAGAAATTATACCCCAGCCAGAAGCTGAAGATTTGCTGGCGGTCGTCGGGGCCTTTTACGATGGGTATGCCGAAGTCTAAGGCGATGGGCAGCGGGCCGAGTGCCGGCACGACGATTCTCATGCCGAGGCCGGCAGTGACGCGGTAGTCGGTGATCTTCACGCCGTTTTCGACGGTGCCGCTATCCACGAAACCGACCATGTACAGTTGGTCGTTCGCGACGAGCGGAATCTGGTACTCGGCACTGTTCAGGAAGGCAAAGGTACCGCCGGTGTTCAGGCCCTGGTCGAATGGGCCGACGCCGCGGAACTCGAAGCCGCGAAGGCTGCGGAAACCGCCGGCGTAAAAGCGCTCGTAGATCGGTGCATCACTGGATGAGAACATGGCCTGCGACTTGAGCGCGAGCACATGGCGGCCGCTGCCGTCGGGACGCTGGTAGGTGGTGAAGTACTTGGTCGCTTCCACATTGAATAATGGGAAGGTGTAATCGCCCATCACCTGTTCGTATCCGACTTCGACGTTCGATCCTTCGGTGGCCCGTAGGTACGAGTCGCGCGAGTCACGGGTCAATGCTCCACGCAGGCCGGCCAGGAAGTGGTTGCCGCGATACTGCGTGATCGAATCCGGGTAGTAATCCGGTACGTCGAAGATGTCCACGCCTTCGAGGCGTCCTGTCACGGTCGCGGTCCACAGTGGGTTCAGCCGTCGTCCGATTGTCACGCGGCCGCCGACACGCTGTTCATTGAACTCCGAGTAACCGCGCGAGTAGAAGTACGCACTGGTGCCGAGGCTGAATTGGCTATCGAAGAGATACGGCTCGCGGAAGCTGGCGGTGTAACGTTGGAACCGCTGACCGGGCACCGCTTCCAAGCGAAACTCCTGACCGGCACCGCGGAACGCTCGACCGCTCATCATGTCGTCGAAGCTGGTCGGCCAGCGCATGATGTCGAAGTTCTTTTCATTCAACACGATAGAGCCTTGGACGCCGGCGTCGGAGTTCACGCCGACGCTGAAGAGCAGGCTGCCCGTCTGCGTTTCTTCGACTTGAACCAGAATGTCTTTGACCGGGTTGTCGCTGAACGGGTCCAGCACGGTAACGGTCGGTCGCTGACCCTTTTCGGGGTTAGCTTCAAAGATGCCGAGCCGTGCCAGTTTGCGTTCGGCCTGTGCGAGTGCCGGATACTCCAGCACCTGACCTGGATAGACGGGCACTTGCCGCAGAATGATGTTCTGGCGAGTGACTTCATTGCCGGCGACGAGTACGCGACCGACCGTATCCGGCGGGCGCTCCTGCACGGTGTATTGCACCGTGACTTCGCCCGGACCAGAGTAGATCAACTCTTCCTTCGGGCTCACCTTGCGGCCCGTGTTGCCGTACAGATCCTGAATGTTCTTCTGATCAGCCTGCACGACGTTGCCGTCGTAAGTGTCGCCGGGCTTCAGCTTAGTCACGCCACGAATGCGCTCGTCCGAGAACTGCGTCGCGCCGACCAATTGCACGTCTTTGACTTTGTAGCGCGGGCCTTCGTTGATGTGGAAGACGATGTCCACAGTGCGGCAATCGGCCGACGGAATAATCTCCGGACTGACCCTGGCGTCGTGGTAGCCGAAGGTGCGATAGTACGATTCGAGCTTGAGACGGTCCTGTTCGACCAACCCGGGATTGTACGTGCCGCCGATCATGCCGAGGAAGCAACGCGATGTGTCGGTGCGTGTCCGCAGACGTTCGCCGGTGACAAAGTTGTGTCCGGTGAAATCGACGCTGGAGACTTTGACTTCGGGGCCTTCCGTGATGCGGAAGATGACGCGGTTGTCGCCGGGGTTGCCACCTTCGACGAGTTCCACGTACGAGAACATCCGGCCCTTTTCCTGGTAGTAGCGCAGGATGGCGTTGACGGCGAGTTTGTTGGCAATCGGATTGAGCGGCACGCCCTTGTGCAGGCCGGCGATGCTCAGCAACTCGTCGTTCTTGGCGTGCTTGGCGCCTTCGAACTTGATCTCGGTGACGACATTCGGCAACTCGGCGACATCAAAGATGACTTTGACTTTGCCATCGGGCGTCGGTTCGAAGTTGGCTTGGACGTTGGTGAACGACTTGGTCGCCATCAGAGCAGAAACGTCGTTCTGTACCGTGGCGTGATCGTATTTCTTGTCGGCTCGCGTCTTGATCGTGTTGAGAATCTGGTTGGTGGCGACGAGCCGATTGTTGCGGACCGTTACCTCGGCGACGATTTTATCGTTGGGCGCTTGGGCGAACGCCGATAACGACAAGGCAATGCCGACAACGCAGGCAACGAAGCAGAGCCGCAATGTTGGCATCGGCAAAACCCTTTCCCCACCGGCCACCGCGCACGGGATCGCCGGACGAGCGGGGAATAGGCGGGCGTACCTTTTGTGTCAAGCCAGCCTGCCGCTTCGCCATCTTGCCGAATCTGCCGCTTCAATGGAGTGGAACGCCGGGTTGTGGTTCGATTTCTTCTTTGTGTGGTCTTTGCGTCTTTGTGGTTGATCTTAAGAATCACCACAAAGACACGAAGGACACAGAGGAAAACACAAAGAAATCCGGAACCAACGATCCGAGTTAGTCATCGGCAATCGCAAAGATAGCGGCGGTACCGAACGGTGTCGACGTATGCAATTCAACGCTACAATACCTGTTGCAGCCCACAGTTACGCAATCACTGCGACGTCCGCGTTTCTTCATGAACAAAGTCCGGCGTACTCTGCTGTTTCACTTCTGCCGCCTGCAACGGCCGGCCATCGTGTTGCCACGCGCGGAGTTTGATCGGCATGTCGAACGAACCTTCGCGGTGTTTAACGCGAAGGAACCTACTGCCACCGAAGATGCTTATCTCGATGGCCTTTACTCGCTCGATTGGTACGTGGCCTGCGCATGCCTGGGTCGCGACAACTTCGCATGGGAGGCGCTCTTTGCGGCGCGGACGGGGCGGGCCGACTGTTTGCTCGTCGATGCGTTGCGGGCAAGAGCGACACGGCTCTACCCGCGCGATGAAGAGCGGCAGGAAAACGCCGTGGCCGAGTTTTGGGGCCAGTTGCTGGTCGCTGAGCATGGCTTACCCACATTGGCGCGTTACGACGGCCAACGGCCATTGGTGCCGTGGCTGATCCGCGTATTCCAAAACGCACACATCTCCAAGTTGCGCTCGACGTCCGGCATCAAACCGCTGCCGGAAGATGACTTGGCCATGCCACTGCCCGAACCGGAAGTCTCCGAAGCGCGGTGGCATGATGCCTTCGTCCGTGCTGCCCGCGCCAGCATCGGCGAGTTATCAGAAGCGGAAGTACTGATACTGGGATTGCGCTTGCGTTACCGGATGAGCCAGCGCGAAGCGGCTACGCTTCTTGGCGTCCACGAAGGCACCGTATCGCGCCAAACCGATAAGCTGCGCGACCACTGCCTCGAATTCATCCGCAATCGCTTGCTCAACCAGGGCTGGACCGGCGACGACCTCGAAGACCTGGTCTTGAGCGAAATGGCCGGTGTGTTACTTGATGACCCAAGATTGAGCGCGGACCATTTGGCGGCCCTGCTGGCGGTGAAGGGCAAAGCGCCTCCAAGGAACGGATAAGCAGGCAATTCCGTGCATTCACCTAGATAGTCAATTGACTAGTAAAGGCTTATTGGCAATAATAGTCGGGCGGAGTCGCCGTGGAAGTCTGGAGTATCATCTGGGACGATAGCGACGATCCCGACGGCAACGTCGAGCATATCGCCGAGCATGATTTGACCGTGGACGATGTCGAACATGTGTTGAGAAATCCCAGCGATGAAGGCACCAGTCGATCCACGGGTTTTCCAATCGCATGGGGCTATACGCCGGACGGACGGTTCATCATTGTCGTCTACGAAGCCGTGACGGAGAACGCTCTCCGGGTGATCACTGCTTACGAAGTTCCTGAGCGCAAGAGAAAAAGGAAGTAGCAACTTGGTCAAAAAGACTCTGAAACGGGTCGTCCGCAAGACCAAACTAACGCCAGCACAAGTAACGCGGGATGCGGCGTTGCGTCGAATGATTGCCGCCGAGTTTCCGCCCTTGGATCGCCCTACCATTCCGCGATCGTTGAGCGCCAGCCTGAAGAAAGCGATGAAACGCAGCCCGAAAACGAGTTATCAACTTGCCAAAGAGGCCGGGCTGTCGCAGATTATGGTCTCTCGCTTTCTTTCCGGCAAACGCGACATCCGACTCGGCACCGCTGATCGGCTAGCTCATGCGCTGGGATTGAAATTGGTGGTAGGATGAAGCCGCGACGGTAAACTGTCCCAATGCGTCTCACTTTTGCACTCTTGGCATGGCTCGCGGCACCGGCGATTGTTGGTGCTGGATTGTTTGATCCGGACAAACCGACAGTCGACGTTTTGCAAGCGCTTGCACCCGAGACGTTTCGCGATCGCATCGGCGATTGTATAGCGACTAGCAATCCCGGCTTTGATTCCAAAGTTCGCCGCGATGCACTGGCGGCGCGTGATGCGATTCTCAAACAACCAACACGGTCGCCTGCGGATATGATTCGACTTGGCATTCTGCGCCTTCGACTCGGTGAAGGCGACGCCGCCATGAATGATCTGCGGACTGCGTACGAGCAGAATCGCCGCGACTACTGGGCATTGGCCGCGCTGGGCACGGCTCATTTGCAACAGGGTCAAGCCGTCGAAGCTGCACAATATCTCGAAGCGGCGCGGGAATTGTCGCCCGGTGCGCCGACGCTTGACGCGGCTGCGATTGCGGTTTGTGATGCCGAGCTTAAGTTGGCGCAACTGCGGCGGCGTGAGTTGA
>JANLTA010000850.1:0-4785 GCA_031362705.1 Gemmataceae bacterium
ATCAGCGTGAAACCGCCGCGATAATTACGTGCCCGCATGACGACCTCCCGATTTGATGCCAGAATTAAGAACCCTGGCATCATACCCGAAAGTCGCCAAGATTACAACTTCGTCATAATCATTTTCCAGCGTTTCCAGGCATCCTCGCGTGCCTTTTTGTCAGCATCCTTGGCGTCCGGAGCTTCGGCCATGCGCATGAAGCCGTGGCCCGCACCGTCGTAAGTCACCGGTTCGTACGTTTTCCCTGCCGCCTTCATCAAATCCTTGGACTTCGCGATCGTGGAGTTGACGCGGTTATCATTCTCGCCATAGAAGCCGTACACGGGACAAGTGATTCGCGCAATGTCCTCCGCCTTGTCCGGGCCGCTGCCGTAAAACGCAAATGCCGCTTTGACGGACTTGTTGTTGGTGGCAAAGCGAAAGGTCTGACTTCCACCCCAACAAAAGCCACAGACGGCCACTTTGCCGTTGCACGCCGGGAGCTTCGATACATAGTCAACGCAAGCGTTCAGATCGGAGGTAACTTGATCACCCTTAAGTCCGCCGATTGCCTTAACGGCGGCACCTTTCTCTTTGGCTAACTCGGCTGTGCCGCCGCCATTTGGACCGGCACCGGACAACAGGTCCGGCGCGATGGCGATGTAACCGGCTTCAGCCAGTTGGTCGGCCACGCCGCGCACCCAATCGGTAAGGCCGAAGATCTCATGGATGACAATGACGGCCGTCGCTTTTTCTTTCACTTCCGGATAAACAACGAACGCTTCCACCTTTCGCGTGCCGCTGTCCACTTTGACCCACTCGCCGTGCCGTGGTGACTTATCGAGTTTCTCTTTGGCCCAGTCCTGTGCGACGACCGGACCCGCGGCAAACAAGACGGCGACGAACACTATCGTGCGCTTCATGGTTGGCTCCAATGTTTGAATGGGGCGAAAGAGCCGTTGTATGCCACACGGCTTGCGCGGACGAGGAAATGAGAGCAGTGCTTACCCGTGCAAAAGGAGCGACATGGCTTTCTGAAAGTTACCGACTTCGACATCCAACCGGCGAAACATGTCGTGAACGCCCGTTGCTTCGCCGAGCGCGCTGGATGCCATGATCTCGGCAGCGACTCCGGCCACGCGCTGACCACCCAGCGTACTGGCGTTGCCTTTGAGCGAGTGCGCGATTGTGCGAACTTTCTCAAAATCGTTCGCGGTCAATGCGGCCCGCATGTCGGCACGTTGGCCGGGATATTGCGATTGAAACGCCTCAAAGATGATACCCAGAAACGTCATATCACCCTTGATGCGGGCCAACAGGCCAACTTCGTCCAATACGGAACCGCTGGCGGCCAACGACATGGACGATGACGAAAGGGTGGCAATCATGGCGCTAGTCGTCCTTTCGGGCGATGGCGGAAAGCGCAGACCCGAGCCCGGTCGCCTTGCTGCCCGCACGTCCCGACAAACCAGCATAGTTTGCGTGCGCTACGAAGACAAAAAAATGCTAGGGTTTGCCGGCTCACACCACCGGCGGTCGCTTCGTTGCCGATTGCAGCAATTCCGCCCGAACGATGGAGCCTGAAAGCGTCTCGCATCGCCCTCAATCGCGGAATCGCAGGAAGCGATATTCGCTCGGAGATCGCCATGCCCCTTTCTTCCGGGAATATCCTCGTCGTGGATGACGAGTTCATTTCCCGCGAAATGCTGGCCCATTTGCTCGGTGGCCATCAATATGTTGTGACGGTGGCCGAAGACGGGCCGCAGGCACTCGCCTCGTTTGATGAGCTTGTTCCCGATCTGGTTTTGCTGGACGTAACGATTCCCGGGATGGACGGGTTGGAAGTGTTGCGCCAGTTGCGCAGCCGCTTTCCTGCGACCGATCTACCAGTGATCATGGTCACTGCCGATGGCCAAAGTGAATCCGTCGTCAAGGCTTTCGAATTCGGTGCCAACGACTACATCACGAAGCCCATTGATGCGCCGGTGATTCTCGCCCGCATCGCTACGCAAATCGGCTTCAAGCGAACGCTGAACCAACTCCGCGAAAGCGAAGAGCGCTACGCCCTCGCAGCCCGCGGTGCCAACGATGGCTTGTGGGACTGGGACGTGCCGGGCGAAGAGTTGTATCTCTCGCCGCGCTGGAAAGAAATGGTGGGAGCACGCGAAGAAGACATCGGCACGCGACCCGATGAGTGGTTTCATCGCATCCATAAAGACGATCGTCAACCGCTGTTTGACCGACTTCATGCCCATTGGCGCGGCATGACGCCGCACTTCGAGATGGAATTCCGCATGGAGCATCGCGATGGTTCGTATCGCTGGATGCTCTGCCGTGGCCTGGCACTTCGTGGCCGCGACGGGCACGCCACCCGCATGGCCGGCTCGCTGAGTGACATCACCGAAAGCAAAGTTGCCGACGCCCTCACGGGCTTGCCCAATCGCATTCTTTTCCTGGATCGACTCGAACGCGCAATCGAGCATCGCCGCCGCAAGAAGAATCACTTTTTCGCGGTGTTGTTCTTGGACGTGGATCGCTTCAAGTTGGTCAACGACAGCCTCGGTCACGACGTCGGCGACCAGTTGTTGCTCGGAATTGCCCGCCGGCTCGAAGCATCATTGCGATCTTCCGACACGATCATGCGAATGAGCTGGGAGCCTACCGTGGCCCGGCTCGGCGGCGACGAATTCTGTGTATTGCTTGATGGCATCAGTCAGGCCGAAGATCTGCATCCGATTGTCGAACGACTCATCAAAGAAATCGCCCTGCCGTACAAACTGCGCGGGCACGATGTCTTCGCTTCGGTGAGCATTGGCGTGAGCCTGTCGCCATCCGGTTCGGTGACTGCCGAGGAAATGCTGCGCGAGGCGGATATTGCCATGTATCACGCCAAGACGCAGGGCCGCCGGCAGTATCGCATCTTCGACCCGGCCATGCGCGTCCGAGCTGTCGAGCGCATGGAGTTGGAAACGGCACTGCAACACGCTGTCGATCATGATGAGTTCGTCCTGCATTATCAGCCGATGATCGAACTGGACTCCGGCCGGCAAATTGGCTTCGAGGCGTTGGTCCGCTGGCACCACCCGCAGCGCGGCTTGATCTACCCGAACGAGTTCATCACCGTTGCCGAGGAAACCGGCCTTATCGTGCCGATTGGCTGGTGGGCTTTGCGCGAGGCCTGTCGTCAGGTCATCACCTGGATGTCAGATCGACCTGATGATTCTACGCCGTTTGTCAGTGTCAATTGTTCAAGCAGGCAACTCGCCGAATCGGACTTCACGGATCGCATCGAGTCAATCTTGATGGAAGAAGGCGTGCCGGCCCGGCTCCTCAAGCTCGAAATCACGGAGAGCATTCTGTTGGAGAATCAGGAGACGGCCTATCGCGTGCTCAATCGCTTGCGCGACATCGGCGTCCGCATCGCGATCGATGATTTTGGAACCGGCTACAGTTCTCTGTCTTACCTGCACAACTTGCCGATTGACGTTCTCAAGATTGATCGCTCCTTCGTTGCCAAAATGGGCCGGGCCGATGATGGCAACGAAATCGTGCGCACCATCATTGCACTCGCACATGGTCTCGGCCTTTCGGTAGTCGCCGAGGGCGTGGAGAATCAGCGCCAGCTCGAACAACTCCGAAAACTCGGCTGTGAATACGGCCAGGGCTATCTGTTCTCCGCCGCCGTCAGCTCCGCCGACTCGCTGGCCGACTTCTCACGTCCAGTAGCTGAAGCGATTCCCGTTTTGGGTTGATGCGCATTCTCGCCAGTCACACGACTTGGCGTAACATGGCCAATGGGTTTCCCGGAGGCCGATTGCAATGCCGAACTTCGCTGTCATCATGCCCGCGGCGGGGAAATCGTCGCGGTTTGCCAACAAGGAAAAGAAGCCATTCGCTTTGATCGACGGCCGTGCCGTTTGGCTGCGCACGGCTGAGTTATTCGTGACCCGCGAAGATGTCGTGCAAATGCTGCTGGTGTTGAATCCCGAAGATCGCGAGCTATTTGATCGGCGCTTTCAGGCCAACATCGCGTTCATGAACATCAAGCTCGTCGATGGTGGCGCGGAACGATTTGATTCCGTCGCCAACGCGATTGCAATGTTGAAAGAGGAAGTGGAGTACGTCGCCATTCACGATGCCGTGCGACCGTGCGCGACCACGGAGTTGGTTGATAGCGTGTTTCACGCCGTCGTGAAGCACGGTGCCGTCATCCCCGCCGTTCGCGTCGCCGACACGATTAAACAAGTTAGCCAGGATTACATCATTCAGGCGACACCGCCACGAGCAAACCTCTGGTTCGCGCAGACGCCGCAGGTGTTTCGAAAGGATTGGCTCGTCGAGGCTTATGCGAAACGCGGCAGCGTTGCCGGTGACATCACTGACGATGCCCAACTCGTCGAAGCCGCCGGCCATCCAGTCCACGTCGTCGAAGGCGATCCCGGCAACATCAAGATCACTACGTTCAAAGACATCTTTCTCGCCGACGCCATTCTCAAGTCCCGTCCGAAGCCGAAGGTCAAAGGCCCCGGCCACCCCTTCGCCGACGAAGGCATGTGGCGCTAGCGCGACCAATTCTGTCCCCAAAGCGAAACGATATCAAAGGCTCGGTTTTGCTTGCCGCGAGCCTGTTTTGCTCCCCTCTCCCCCAAGGGGAGAGGGGCCGGGGGTGAGGGGTTGACGCTTGCCATGCGATGGTCCAGGGCCCCCCACCCCACACACCCCACCCCCCCCCGGGGGGGGGGGACCCCGCCGGGGGGGGACGTTTATCGGGGTGTGGTTGTGTTAACCCCGCCCTGTGAGGGTAAT
>JANLTA010000893.1:0-2920 GCA_031362705.1 Gemmataceae bacterium
GGGCGAATGCGGTATACAGTCGTATGTAGCGCAGCATGAACGTTTACCCGCCAAAAGCGCTGTAGCGCCGTAGCCCCGTGCGATACATCACATTCGCCAACACCATCAGGCCGACTGCCCAGGCTAATTCCACTAATAATCCCAGTGCCAATTCCGCACCCTGGAGCTTGCCGAGGAACACCGTGGCCGGGAAGTACGCCGTATATTGCGTCGGCAGTGCCTTGAGAATGGTAGCAAATGGTTCGCCGAGTAAATCGATGGGAAACATGTGCCCGGAGATGAAATAGTTGAGGGTCATAATGACGTACAGGACCGAGCTGACTTCGAGCATCCAAAAGCCAATCATGCCGATGCACGCTTCCAGCGCGAAACCGACGACGAAGGACAAGAGTAGCGAGACGATGTAGGCCGCGAAGGTGAGCGCGTCGGGAAATCCATCGAAGAACTTGTAACAGACGCCAAACAGCAACGCATATGGAAGTGCCGAGGTTGCAATGTACGCCGCTTTGTGGGCGGCACGGTACGAGAGCAAATAACCGATCAGATGCAATGGCTGAATCAGGTATTTCTTCAGTGATCCGTCCTTAATATCGCGGGCGATGCCGCCGGCCAGACCCGGCATCGACGAAAACATGCGGCTGATTTGGACCATCAATAGATAGGCAATCATCTCGCGCCATTTGAAGCCTGCGATGTCGGTGCGGCCTCCAGCCTCAGCTCCGGTGTATACGGCTGTCCACAACAATATCGTCGTCATCATGGGCAAGAAGCGCAGGACGGTGCCGAGGAAGAAATCAGTGCGATAGGCGAACCGCTCGGTGAGGGACACACGAAAGATGCGCGAGTATTTACGGATGACGCGCGGCAAAGCGGCTTCCATCATGCCACCGCCTCAGCCAACTTGGCCGATTCTTTGGCCGCATTGTCGTCAGCCTGTTCAAAAATGCGCCCGATGACTTCCTCCAACGGTGGGTCTTCCACGATCACATCGGTCACGGCATTGCGGGCGAGCAAGTCGGCCAGGGCACCAGCCACCTCAGCGCGATCGACTTCCAATGTGACGGCACGCCCGGTTTGTTGAATTACCTTGCCATAGCGCTCAAGATTGGCCGGGGAGTCTTCCGCGAATTGCAGTTTGAGCATCTTGGCCCGGCCAAACTGATCGGTGATCCCGGTCAGCGGGCCGTCGTAAACTAATTTGCCGTGGCTGATGACCAGCACTCGTTTGCACAACGCTTCCACGTCACGCATGTAGTGGCTGGTCAAGAGCATCGTCGTGCCACGGGTGGCGTTGTATTCTTTCAAACAGTTCTGAATCACGACCTGCCCTACAACATCGAGGCCGATTGTCGGCTCGTCTAACAGCAACAACTTGGGCCGATGAAGGAGCGACGCGATCAGTTCCATGCGCATTCGTTCGCCGAGCGAAAGTTCGCGCACCGGTTGGCGCACGAGTTTCTCGACACGGAATAGCTCAATCAACTCGCCAAGAGTCTTGTCGAAATCGCCTTTGGCGAGCGAGTAGATCTCACGATGCAGGTCAAAGCTGTCGGCCGCTGGCAGATCCCACCAGAGTTGGTTCTTCTGACCCATCACCAGCGAGAACTGCCTGCGAAAGGCATCCGCGCGATCTGATGGCGTGAAGCCCAGGACTTCCGCCGTGCCACTCGACGGGAACACCAGCCCGGACAGGATCTTGAGCGTCGTCGTTTTGCCCGCACCGTTCGGACCGAGAAAGGCGACCATTTCGCCGGGTTCGATGCTGAAGCTGACGTGATCGACCGCCTGCACGGTCTTGTAGGTGCGGCGAAACAAGTTTCGGACGGCACCGCGCAGGCCTGGCTGCTTCTGGACGACGCGATAAGTCTTGCTGAGATCACGGGCGGCGACAATCGGCATCGGTACTCTCATTTTGCTGGACATGGTTAATTGTAGAAAGCCGACCCGTTGCAACCCGCCGGTCGAATATCCACAATAGGAGGGAGCCAATTCAACCGAGGAGAACCAACATGGCCACTGCCGTTGCTGACGCCCCCCGCACCACGAAAGTTCGCCCACCACAAGTCGCCGACCAGAAAATGCTGATCGACGGCAAATGGGTCGATGCAGTCTCGGGCAAGACATTCACGACGGAAAACCCCGCAACAGGCGAGACGATCTGCCGGGTCGCTGAGGGTGACAAGGCCGACATTGATAAGGCTGTGGTGGCCGCGCGACGTGCGTTTGAATCCGGTCCGTGGTCCAAAATGAGCGGCTCGGAACGCGCCCGGCTGCTCAACAAGTTGGCCGACGCCTGTGAGAAAAACGCTGATGAGTTGGCGGCACTTGAATCCTTCGACAACGGTAAGCCGATCCGGGACGCCAAGGCGGCCGACATTCCGCTGGTGGTGAAATGCTACCGTTACTACGCCGGCTGGGCGGACAAGATTTGCGGCAAGACTATTCCCATCGACGGCAACTACTTTTGCTACACACGGCATGAACCAGTCGGCGTGATCGGTCAGATCATTCCCTGGAACTTCCCGGCGCTGATGCAAGCATGGAAGTGGGGTCCGGCGTTGGCGACTGGCAACACCATCGTGCTCAAGCCCGCCGAGCAAACGCCTCTCACGGCGTTAGCCATTGGCAAGCTCGCGCAGGAAGTCGGCTTCCCCGATGGTGTCATCAACGTAGTGCCGGGTTTCGGCCCGACGGCCGGCGCCGCGCTTTCCGGCCACATGGACGTGGACAAAGTGGCATTCACCGGTGAAGGTGCAACCGGCCGGATCATTATGACGGCCGCCGCACAGAGCAACCTCAAGCGCATCAGCCTCGAACTGGGCGGGAAGTCGCCGAACATCGTCTTCGCCGATGCCGATATCGACGCTGCCGTCGATGGCGCCTTCTTCGGCTTGTTCTTCAACCAGGGGCAGTGTTGTTG
>JANLTA010000940.1:0-2498 GCA_031362705.1 Gemmataceae bacterium
GAATCGCCAAGCCAACAGAAGGAGCAATCAAAGGGTATACAAGTGCAACGAGTCCTTCCGTGATCTTGGAATCGCTGGCTGGTGGTCCACCTCGGGCTATTCCCATTTATGAGCGTGACATTCTTGCCACGGGCCTTCCAGCTGGGCAATACCGAATTGCGTCTCAATACCGCAGCTATAGAGTTGACGTCTTGAATGTTGTGGCGGGGAAAGTGACGGATTTTATTCCGTACAGTACAATTGACACTCCGTCCCTGGTCGTCGATCCAACTGTTCCTGAAATTCCATCTGCGATTGACCTCATACCCTGTAATGACACTTCCGGTATCGATGCTCCCAAGCGCTCCATCACCGTTGAAGACCTCTGGAAAGTGAAGCGTCTCGGCGCGCCGGCGATTTCGCCGGATGGGGCTTTGTGTTGTGTTGAGGTCACGTCGTGGAATCTCGACAAAGACGAAGGCATGTCGCAGTTGTGGTTGCTGGCTACCGATGGTTCGCAGCAGCGGCAATTGACGAATTCGGATGGCAAGAACTCCGGGCCGCGCTGGTCGGCCGATGGGCAGTGGATCGCGTTCACTAGCAAGCGCACTGGCGATGAGGTCGCGCAGATCTATGTCATCAACCCGGCCGGTGGCGAGGCACGTCGTGTGGCCAAGACGTCGTTCGCGCCGTCGAGTCTGAAATGGTCGAGCGACGGCAAGACGATCTATGGCATTGGCTGGACATGGCCTGACTGCACGACCAAGGATGAACATCTTCGCCGCGAGAAGGAAATCAAAGACGCCAAGGCCAAAGGCGTCGTCATCACCGAAGGCATCTACCGCTATTGGGATAAGTGGCTCACGGATGGCAAGCGGCCCGTGGTGTTTTCTTTCGACGTCGAAACCGGCAAGCATCGCAACCTGTTGGCGGGCACGGGCCGGCATTTGCCGCCATTCGAGCCGTCGGGAGCCGATTACGATGTGTCGCCGGATGGCAAAGAGTTGTGCTTCGTTGCCGACAACGTCGCTGAGTTCGGTCTCGACGCGAACAACGATTTGTTCGCGCTGGATTTGACGCAGGAGAAAGCGCAAGCTCGTTGTCTTACCATCGACAATCTGGCTCATGACACCAGCCCGGTTTACAGCCCGGATGGCAAGTCGATGGCGTTTTTGCGGCAGACGACGAAGTTCTTCTATGCCGACCGCAATCGGGTCATGGTGTTGGATCGCGCCAGCAGCAAGGTCAGCGAGTTTTGTCCGCCGGGCCGGCCACTGGATCGCTCGGCGTCGAATCCGCGCTGGTTGCCGAATGATGATTCCCATGCCGGGCCGTATGTGATCGCCGAGGTCGAGGATTCGGGCTACATTCGCATGGGTGTCTTCTCCTCCAGCGATCCGGCCCGGCTGCTTCCCGGTGGATATTCGGATCGATCGTTGGATGTTGCCATTAAGAATGCGACGACGGTGTTCCTGCGGTCGAGCTTCGACAAGCCGCCGCAGGTGTGGGTCGGCGATCCGCGCGGCACGAAGCGACGTATCGATACATTTAATGATGACGTCACATCGCAATGGCAACTCGGCAAGGTCGAGAACGTCACTTTCGACGGCGCGGGCGGCAAGAAGGTTCAGATGTGGATCGTGTATCCGCCGAACTTCGACGCGACCAAGAAGTGGCCGCTGGTGCAGATGGTGCATGGCGGGCCACACAATGCCATTACCACGGACTTCAGCTACCGTTGGAACCCGCAGCTTTGGGCCGCTCAGGGATGGGTCGTCGCTATCGTCAACTTCCACGGTTCCAGCGGCTTCGGACAGGACTTCACCGATTCGATCACCGGCGACCTCGGCACCAAGGCCCTCGACGACATCATGAAATCGACCGAATGGTTTCTCGCCAAGCCGTGGATCGACGGTAGCAAGCTCGCGGCGGCCGGCGGAAGTTACGGCGGCTACATGATGGCGTGGATGAATGGCCACACCGATAAGTTCAAGGCTCATGTCTGCCATGCCGGCGTGTACAACTGGCACAGCATGACCGCCTCCGACCTGGTGCGTGGCCGCGAACGCTCGCTCGGCGCACCGCCGTGGGGCGATGCATCCAAGATCGACGGCCAGAATGCCCAGCGTTTCGCCGCCAACTTCAAGACGCCGACGCTGGTGGTGCACGGCGAGAAAGACTACCGTGTGCCGGTGACCCAGGGCTTTGAGTATTACAACACGCTGCGGCAAAAAGGCGTGCCGACGCGGTTGCTCTATTTCCCCGACGAAAACCACTGGGTGCTGAAGGCCCACAACTCCTTCATCTGGCACCGCGAGGTGTTCGGCTGGATCGAAAAGCACATCGGCAAAGGACCGGGGTAAGTCCTCTTGTCGGTGCGATGACTTCGCTTGGACGGCAAGCATAGTGCTACTCCGTGGTCACGGCTTCGTGCCGCCGATTACTTAATCGGCATCGTGCCCAATGAGATCGACATCCCGACGAATGGTCTCTGATTCCGAGCGGAGCAGACCGCGCAT
>JANLTA010001058.1:0-2686 GCA_031362705.1 Gemmataceae bacterium
ACGCGCGATACGCCGCGCTAGTGTTCTGTAAGTTCCTGATCGATGTACACAAGAACACGTCTCGTCGCATCCCATTTTCTCAATTTTATCGATATTATCGTTGCAAGTCCTACCACCGCTTGCTTATAATCCCCCTCGCCATCAGCGACAAATGAGCCGACTCAACTGAGTTTGGCTCAAGAATAAGAGCGCCACACGCGCCCACCTCGAGTGTGGCAACACGGTTGGCCGCTGCGGTCGTAGCGAGCGTGACCATTACCCCAAGTGCCTGCGGCATCGTCTTTCCAGCGCGTGGGAGTGCGCGCGGGCGGCTATCGGGGGCGAGGGAGTTGATAGTGGTTAGTTGTTAGTGGTCTACGGATCGGGACCAAAAGGCTGGTGGCTTATCGCCAGCGAGAGTGTTCTTTGACAACTGAATTGTCTTCAGCGGCAGTGGCCGCCGAAGCGTCGTGTCAGTAGTGTCGCAGCTTGGTTTTCTCCGTGCTTCCTTCGTGCCCTTTGTGTCTTTGTGGTTGGTCTTCAAATCTCACCACAAAGACACGAAGGGCACAAAGGAAAACACAAAGAAGACAAATCCATCGTTGAACTAGAACTTGATCCCGAAGTTGAGCATGACGCTCACGTCCTGAAGGTCCACGTCGATGGTCGGGATGACTTCGCTCCAGTTGTAGCCCCATTCGGTGCGAATACCGGCAATGAAGGTTCGGCAACCGGGAAGCGGATATTCGAAGTCAGTATGGAAAGCGACGAGCACGCCGAGGTAAGTGTCATTGCGACGCGAGAAGCCGATCGGCGGCACGTTGGCGTTGGGCGGGTCGGGAATCACATTCAGGTTCACACGTTCGGCACCGAAGCGGCCGCCGACATCCCAACCCACGCGCCAGTTGCAATTGTTCTGGTAAGCGGGCGTCAACAGGTAGATTTCGCGGCCGGCCGCCAGGTGAAACGCGGCACGATGATGTTCGCGGATCGACGAGAACATCCCGAAGATGTCGAACTCTTCATAGTCGCGGCCGCCGTTGTTGTAGATGTAATCGATGCCGAACTCGACCGTCCAGGCCTTGGACCCGATCGGGTTGAAAAACAGGCTTCGTCCACCGAAGCTCAGGATGTAACCCATGCCAGTGACATTGTTGAAAATGCCGCCGGCCACTGGAAAGTTCATGCCGTGCCGCATGAACACTTCGCTCATGATCGGGCCGTTGCCGCCAACGGGACCACAGCAGCCGGTGCCGCCGGGACCACTCCACGGGCTGCACACGCTGCCGGCCGGTAGTGCCGGCGGCTGCGTAACGGCCGGGATCGGCGCATCATTAGGTAACGGAAGTTGTTCGCCCGCAGGAGTGCCGGCAGGCACACCGGCCGGCGGCATCGGTGGTTGCGTCTGTGCGGCCGCGCTGCCGCACAACCACATCCATAAGGCTGTCACGGGTAAGATCGCCTTCGCGCTCATGCCACCCTCGCCCGTCGGCTCGACGGCCTTGGTCGCGCGCGGTCCGAGAACGGCTCGGCACTCGCGCACGCCGATCAGTTGATCGGCACCCCGGTTGGAAAACTTTAACGCAGTTGCAGGTCGTGCCGCTTATGCGGGCGACCCACTGAGGGGCAATAACGGATTCGACGAATTCATTCAAGTCGTTTGCCGCGGAATTAAGTTCTACATTGACGATCAATGAAGTTCCACGAGTTGGCATCGCCGGAAGACACCCGAGCCTACGTGCTGCTGGGCCTGACACACATGCGCGTCGCCCGCTGGCAGCCGGCGATTGTTCGGCCCGCACTCGAGTGGATCATGGCACTTGCATCCGAAGGCCATCCGCTGCCGCCGGCAGGTTTCGTGGCCGACCTTGGCGTGATTGCATCAGGAATGGAAGGTCGATTGCGGAGCGATGCCGCAGTGGCTTCGAAGTGGCCCATGAACATGACGCGGGCATACGAAGATCACGTCATCGGCAAACTCTATTCCGATCGCAGCCTCGACCGCGCCGGCGATGCCCTGCGTCGGATTGCCGACAAAGACCGCGCACTGGCATTGGCATACATCGTTGAGCGAGTGCGTGATCGACTCGGTATCGGCGGCGTCATGGTCGGAACCGCGCCGCTGAAGACGCTGATGGAAATGTCGCCGGAAACAGTGGTGGCAGCCGCCTGGCAGGTTGAGCCGACCGATTTGGTGCAAGAGTTGTTGCTGTCGCGGTATCAGGAATTAATCGCGGGCGTAAGGCTGGCGGCCGACCTGCTTGGGCCGGAGGATGTGTTTGAGCTGGAGCGAGGCACCGCCGTGGCACAGCTCGGACAGCGCCTGGCGCTGCGGCAGATCATTCAAGCGGCCGCGGCTTTCGCCAAAGACTTACCGACCATTCCGCCAACCAGGCCAACGCGCCCCGAAACGCCGACGCGAATGCGCGACGACGAGGCATATCCCGTCGGCGGCTTCGCATCCATCGCCAATCGCGGCACCATGGAAAGCCTGCTCCACTCGCAACTTGCTTACATGGAGATTGACGAGGCCGAGCGACCCGACTTGTTCGACGTAAAGTTCCTGCGCGACGAGTTGCTCTACTACTCGCGCGACGAAAACCAATTCTACAGGCGGCGGCGACATTATGTCTTCGCCTTCGATGCCGACCTGGTTTCAGCGCGAATCAAAGATCCGGACATACCTTATCAGCGCATCGTCATGGCG
>JANLTA010001002.1:0-3806 GCA_031362705.1 Gemmataceae bacterium
TGAAGCAAAGCCTTCGCCGCGTCCACTGATTGACCGGCCGCCGGGGTGATCAGGATGTGCCGCGCACGGACCATGCTGCCGTCGAACATGTCCGTATTCTTCTGAAACATGTCCTTGAGCACGGCATCTGTCGCTTTGCCAGCGGCGAACTTTTCCCAACGGATGTCGGCTGCCACCTGCGTGCGCATTTCCTCATCCGACCGGTTCATTTCCATCATCATCGTGGCCATATCGCGCTTTTGCTTCTGCATCTCGGCGGTGATTTCGCCAAGCCGCGTTTGCACTTCTTTCGGATCGACCGCGATCTTCTGTGCTGCGAGATACTGGTCCACGAGGACGTTATCAACGAGATAGTCGAGGATTTCTTTGCGTGCCTCCGCATGTTTTTCGGGCGGCACTCGTTTGAGGGCGCGTTGAACTGCGATCTCGGCGACCGGTAAGCCATTCACCGTGGCAGCAACGCCGGCCGGTGCCGACGCACTGGTTTGGCGAACGGGTGCCGGATTCTGTGCCAGGACAACGCCGGCTGTCGCCAATCCGGCGAGCATAATTGCTGCAATTCGCATGTGCATGACCGTCGTCGCCTCCGAAAATCAAGTTCCAACAACCACAGGCCGGTATAACTTACGCCGCCTGCCGCGCCGAGCCGAATCCACCGCCGACCGTCGACCGCATTGGCCCCAAACAGGTGCTATCTTTGCCATGTTACCGAATCCACCTGGACTGCCATGCCGTACGCCGCCGAGTTCGTGGATGTCACCAAAGTCTATCGCGTCGGGCTGCTGGGCCGCGACCAGCGTCCCGCCGTGCGCGGTGTCAGTTTCGCGATTCAAGGCGGCGAAGTTTTCGGCCTGCTCGGACCCAATCGCGCCGGCAAGACCACGCTGGTGAAGTTGTTGCTCTCACTCGCATTCCCGACCAGTGGCACAGTCAATCGGCTTGGTCAACCTGTGACGGTACGATCCACGTTAGCTCAGGTCGGCTATGTTCATGAGAACCATGCCTTTCCCAAGTATCTGACGGCGACCGCTCTGCTCGAGTATTACGGCGCAGTGGCATTTGTTCCGCATGAGGTCATTCGTGAGCGGATACCGCGGTTGCTGCAACGCGTCGGTCTGGCCGACCGGGCCGGCGACGCCATCCGCACATTCAGTAAAGGGATGACCCAGCGACTGGGACTTGCGCAAGCCTTGCTCAACGATCCTGACTTGCTCGTGCTTGACGAACCCAGTGAAGGCCTCGACCTGGATGGCCGCAAGCTGATGGCCGACGTGATCCGTCAACATCGCGAGCGCGGCAAGACCGTCATCATCGTATCACATGTGTTGCGCGAGGTCGAAGCAATCGTGGATCGCATTGCTGTGATGGTCGGTGGACAACTCGCCCATCTCGGTACGCCGAGCGAACTCACCGGGCCGAACCGCACACTGGAAGACGCGCTGACGCAACTGTATTCCCGGCAAACCTCATGACACTGGCCGCCCTGACCTGGCTGATCCGCGACGTGTTCTGCCGCGCCCGGGCATCGGGCTTTTTGCATTGCATTGTCACAGTCATACTTGCCGCGATCGTTGCTTGTGCAATGTTGAATTGGGACGAGGGTCGTCTGACCCTATTCGGTTGGCAAGTCTCATCGTCAACAAATCATGACTCCGCAGTGCGTCAGTTCCAATTTCAACTCGCCTGGCTTGTCGGCGATGTCATCGGCGTACTGGTGACGCTGATTGCTATGGCCGGGTTCCTGCCCGCGTTTCTGGACCCGGCGGCCGCCACCGTGCTGTTGAGCAAGCCACCGTCGCGCGGTGCATTGCTGTTGGCTCGCTTCCTCGGCATGGTTGTTTTTGTTGCGTTGTTCTCGGGAGTTTTCGTTGCTGGCACCTACATTGCCATCGGCTGTAAGACCGGAATTTGGACCAACGGTTACTTAGTCTCCTGGCCATTGCTCGTTGTCCAGTTCTTTGCGTTCGCCGCCTTCGGAGCCTTGGTGGCCGTCAGCACGCGCAGTACGGTCGCCGTGATGGTTAGCTCCATCGTGTTCGCGCTCATCAGTTGGGGCATCAGCTTCGGAAAGCACTACCTACAGGTCGTGCGGATCGAAGAAGCGCGTCCTGAATTTGGCCGGCTCGTCGATTACGTGTATTGGGTCATGCCTAAGCCAACCGATTTCAGCCTGATACTGCACCAGGCAATGGGCGCGCCAACCGAGGAGATGGGCCGGATCGGTTTACGACCGATATTGGAACGCGGTCTCTACAGCCCCACCTGGGCCGTCGCCAGCACTCTAGCAGTCGGCATCGTGCTACTGAGCATGGCCGTGTATGAACTCAACCATCAGGATTACTAGTCGCACAGTCCAAACCCGAATCGAGCAAGAGTCGCTTCAGTTCGTCCAGCGTTGCCTCATTTGCGGCAAACACGGTCGGACCCAATCGTTCACTCAACAATCCCTTCACGGCAGGCCAGCGTTCCAATCCGTCGGCCACCTCCGGTGTTGGCACTCGCAACAACACCGATGGCTGAATATTCATCGTCCCGGCGGCCCGGCCCTGAAACAACATCTTCGCCGTGGCCGGCACACTAAAGCCCGTCCGGCGTTGGAACCAATCTTCCAGCCATCGCATATCAATGCCGCTGTCTTTGCCTCGCTGCAATGTGCTCACCGAAAGCCGATGCCGAGAGCGCTCATCCATGCCCTGCTCGATTGGGTCCGCAAAGCGTCGCAATTCGGCGGCGAGCAATAGGTCGGCTTTGCCATCGGACACGAGCAGTGTCAAGCCATCGGCCTCGGGTTCGACGCAGCGTTCCTCGGGTGAAAGATAATCACGAGAGCCAACGAGCCGGAAGCGCGAGTATTCGAGCGAGCCTTCACCGGGGACCACGCCAATACGATCCGTGAGTTTCTGATCGACCAGCCCTTCCTTCATTGCGGCTTCAAGATCGGCTGCGTTGCGAAACTCCAGCAATACTGCCGCCGGATATACCTGCACGCGCTCACGTTTTGACGACCATGAGCGCAACGTTTCGATGACCGAATCCGAAAGCGGACGAGTTGAATGTCGCTCCAGGGTTCGCTGAATGTCAGACAGTGCGAGGCCCGATTCCAGCCCGCGATACACCGACTCCGGCGTCAGCGTCAGCGTACACGCCAGGCCGAGACCTTTCCATTCGGCGAATCGCGAGAGTTGTGCAATCAACGCTGGGGTCAAACCCTGACGATAGACGATAATTTCCAGGTTGGGCTGCACCAACAGCGTCTGCTGAATGGCCGGCGGCGGCGCGGTCAGTTTATCACCGCTCAACAATTCTCGACCAAACGTAGACAGGCGCACGCACCAGCCGCCCTCGGCTTTGGCAGCTTCGATCATCTGCAACGAATGCAGCACGCCCAGTAAATAGCCGCCGCACCACGCCGGCACATCGTCAATTTCACGAGCCACATCGGGCTGGCGCTTAGCTAACCACGCGGCCAACTCTCCGATGTTCAACCATTGCCCCGTTGGTGTTTCCGACATCGCCGCCGTCAACGCAATGCCCAGCGTCAGCATCCACTTGCGTGATAATAGGTCCGGGTCGTAACCACGAATGGGATCATAAGTTCGAATGCCGTTCAATGCTGACCATAGTTCTACAAGTGCCGACCCGACATCATTCCGCCATGCCGCGGGTAGCACGCCGACGAGCCATTCATCGAACTCTTCGCGGATCATGCCGATTCCGCGGGCCAGTTCTGCCGCGAGCAACGCCGGGTCGGCGGGCGGAATTGGCGCATCCGTCGGCGCGGTCGCCAACAATGCCACGCCGCGCAG
>JANLTA010001053.1:0-1584 GCA_031362705.1 Gemmataceae bacterium
AAGAATTTTTGGCGGGACTGCCACGACTGGCTCAATCGGGGCATCGGTCGTCACATAGAGCGGCAGGGTTGCATTGAGAATGGCGGCACCGACGCCCGCCGCGAACAGCAGGGTCAGTGGACGAAGCCCCCCCAACGATGCCCCGTTGCGGAAAAGTAGTTGCTGAAGACGGCCTGTCGCACCCACCGCCAATTGCGGCGGTGCGCCGCTCATGAAGCGCAGAAAGACCCGCTCTTCTGCCGCGTTCGCCGCATTTGCCGGTTCATCGCTTCGGTCGCCCGTAAACAATCGCTTTAGTCGCCGCCAGATTTGGCTCAACGCGTGCGCAGACGCAGAGCCCGAAATGGCGATTCGCAATCCGTCCTCATCCGCCTGGTCGTCGCTCACCGACGAGAGGAATTTTTCAAGTGCCGCGCGAACCCGCACCTGATCGCTTTCGGGAAAATCCGCGAGTAGCGCTTCGCGCAACCAATCCGGCATGTAGCCATTTCTGAGCCACGGCAATTGGGCGATGATGGGCAGGCGCTCGGCCAGATCTTCCGGGCTTTGCAACAGGCACTCGCCGACGCTCAGGGTAATTCCCCAATGCAGGCCGGGATACACCGCAAGGCCGCACAGCCAGGCATAGGACCGCTCATCCAAGTCGTTGCGCAGCGATGCGACCACGCGCGAAACAAATTCCGCTGACGGTGCCTCATGATCGAGCAGTCGGTCCAGATCGCGTTGGTACGCAGAATTGGCGCGGGTGGACGCCGTCGCAAAAACAAGCTTGCGCGCACTGTCGCGCCCGATCACATCGCTCAGCAATTTCAGCCCAAGTCGGCTGAATGGCAACAACATCAATCCGACGCGTTGAACTTCCGACTCAAGACGACCCCATTGCCCCGGCTGGCGCGGCGTAATCACTACCGGTCGCGACCAACGAAGAATCCGATCGACCCACGAGGCGCGCCGACCGGTGTACGGATCAAGAAATGTTTGAGCGTCGGTGAACAGCACAATTTGACGCTCACCGTATCGTGCGAAAAGTTGTTCCAGATCTTGTGTGCCCTGATCCGGCGCACCGCGCTTGAGTGCCACGTGTCGGCAACGACCGGGCGCGCCGTCGAAGAAGTATTTTTCGACTGACAAATTGCGCTCGTGCAAGCCGCGAATCAATTCGTCCGCCATGCGTGCAAGGTGATCGCTTAAACTAGCGCGATCGACCAAGAACAAATATTCGGGTTCGACTCGGGACTCGTAGACGGGACTCACGAGCCCGCCCCGCCGAAGCGTCAATTCAATCGTCGCGTCGACATCCAATTCCTGCGACGGAACCGTTCGCCGGCGCCGCAGTTCGCGGCCAAGAAAATGCAGATCATGCTGAAACGCGGCCAGGAATTGCCCGCTATCGGTCTTGAGTCGTTGTTCGGTTTCGTTGCCGCTGGCCGGTTGACGTTGCAGCCAGGCCGTGCGGCGAATCGATGTCCACGCCCACCATGCGGCGAGCAAAAGCAGATAGGCGCCCATGGCGACCGCATGCCATGTCTGGAGGCGAGTGACTTGCGGCGGCGGAACGGGGGCGGGTTCAGGTGTCGATGCCGG
>JANLTA010000007.1:0-4599 GCA_031362705.1 Gemmataceae bacterium
AAGAAGGAGATCATCGCCTTCGGCGTGCCTGGCATCGATCCGACTCACCACCCCGCGCCCAAGTTGAGTGCCCGTGAACTCAAACGCTGGCTGGATGAAGGCCGTCCGGTCACGCTGTTGGACACGCGGAACGATTTCGAAGTAAGTCTGGGCACGTTTCGCGATGCCGTACCGATCGGGATTCAACACTTCCGTGAATTCCCCGCTGCGGCAGCAAAGCTGTCTCCGGTTTCGCACCCGCATCCCATCGTGACGTTCTGCACCGGCGGCATCCGTTGCGAAAAGGCGGCTCCGTACCTGCTTCAACATGGTTTTGAACAGGTCTACCAACTCGACGGCGGTATCCTGAAGTACTTCGAGGAATGCGGCAATGAACATTTTCAGGGCGAGTGCTTCGTCTTTGATAAGCGTGTGGGACTCGCTGCCGACTTGGATCAATCCGGTCACGGCTTTTGCTACGTTTGCCAAGTCCTCCTGACACCGGGAGAACTGACCGACCCGTTAACAGTCGCCGGCGTCTCCTGCCCACGCTGTTACAAAACACCAGAAGAACACCAGGCCCAGGCATTGGCACGACATCAGGACAAGCTGCGCCAAGTCACGACGCCGCTGCCGGGTAAACAACCGCAAGACAACTTCCGCCCACTGAAAATCCACGCCCGGCACGATGGCTTCACCATGCTGGAGTTTGTCTGCGATGTCTTTGGCCACATTCCGCATCACGATTGGCTCGCCCGGTTCAACGCGGAGAATGTGGTCGATAGCCAGCGTCGCCCGGTGGCTGGGTCACACATCGTGCGGCCGGGAGAAATCTATTTCACCCGCGAACGGCTGCAGAGCGAACCGGATGTGAATGTCGCGATTGACATCCTTTATGAAGACGCAGCCCTCATCGTTCTCAATAAGCCAGCGCCATTGCCGATGCACCCGAGTGGCCGCTACCACCGCAACACGCTGGAGTGGATTCTCCGCGCGGTCTACGCCCCGCAAAAGCCGCGGCCGGCCCACCGCCTGGATGCCAACACATCCGGTGTCGTCGTCTTCACCCGCACTTTGGCGTTTGCACGAGTGGTTCAGCCGCAGTTCGAACGTGGCGAAGTCAAAAAACGCTATCTGGCACGCGTGATCGGCCATCCACCTATGGATCACTTTGAGTGCGATGCCGCTATTGCGACTACCGCCGGGCACTGCGGCGCAAGAGTAGTGGACGAAACCGTTGGTGTGGCCGCCCACACCGAATTTGAAGTACTCACACGCTTCCCGGACGGCACATCACTCTTGAACGTCACACCCCGCACCGGCCGAACAAATCAAATCCGCGTCCACCTCCAGCATCTGGGTTGGCCGATTGTCGGCGACTCAATGTATGGACCCACTCAACAACTCGGCGAAGTCCAGACACTCGCTGTGGATGACATGCCGCTCAACTTGCTTGCCTGGCAGTTAACGTTTTCCCACCCGCAAAATGGCCGACCCATGAACTTTGAAGCGCCAAGACCGATGTGGGCCGAGCAATCTGAGGGTAATGTCTCAATTTGACATGGCGCGAGGCATCGACGTGTCCGAAATGAATTCGTCTTCTTTGTGCTTCGCTTTGTGCCCTTTGTGGTAATTTCTTAAGACCAACCACAAAGACACAAAGGGCACAAAGGGCACAAAGGGCACAAAGGAAATCACGAAGAAAATCAAACTGCGACTCTATCAAGTTGAGTGTCCTAAGTAGACACCGTGTCGCTCGTCAGGACCACGCCGCCGGACATTCGCTCGCCCGCCAATCGTCGTTTCCACACATCGAGAAACGCCAATGTGACGGCAAGAATCGCCGGGCCAAGCACCATCCCGGCCATGCCGAATATTGCCAGTCCGCCAAAGAACGAAAGCAGAGCCGGCACCTCGTGCATTTTCATTCGCTGCCCCGCCAGCCGTGCGTAGGCAAAGTTGTCCACAATGAAAAACAACACCACACCCAGGGCCAACACGGCGAGGCCCGCAAGCAACTTCCCCGTCATCACCAGGTAGACAGCCGCCGGAATCCACACGAAGCCTGCACCCACGACCGGCAGGAAGCTCAAGATAAACATGACGCTCGCCCAAAGTATGGCCGCGGGTAACCCGATGAACCAGAAGAGTAAGCCCATGCTCCCCGCGTCGATGATACTTGTCACCATCGTCGCATAGAGGTTGGCATGGACCGAGTCGGCGGCATTCGTCAGCACATGATCCGCTTCGGACCTGGTGAGCGGCAGCAATCCACGAACGCCATCGACGAACTTGTTTCGATCACGCAGTACATAAAACAGAATAAACACAGCCGCCATAAACTGGGCGGCCGATTCCAATGATCCCGACGCAAGCGACGACATCCCCTGTGCATACTGACCTAGCACTTTGCGGATCTCGTTTTCGGCATCCAACCCCGCGCGGTCCATCCACGCCGTCACCGTGCTGAGCGATGGATGTTCATCCAGCTTTTCCCGGATCCCGCTTTTCCCCATCGCCGCCTGTGCCCGCTGAGCCGCCGCCGCCGCTTCGCGCCCCAACTGATACACGACGAATGCACCCGTCGCCAAAATCACAGTGGCCACAACGGTGGTGCTGATCACCGCGGCAAATCCGGGCGAATTCAAATGTCGTTCGAGCCACCGGTGCAACGGCAGGGCAATGATCGCGAGCGCCACACCCCACGAAATTGCCGACAAAAACGGAACCGCCAGCACCACGCACAACGCGATGAAAATTGCCGTCAGTACGCCAAACGTAAAGTTCCGAATGCCGTTGGCACCCGTACTCGTGGTGGCGTCCGTCGTTTTTTGTGGAAGTTCACCGCCAGATGTCATTTGTATTTCCGACTTAAAGCAAACCGCTATGCCTGCGAGTTTACTTGTGGTTGTACGGTTCACAGGCAATTCAAAATATGATGCACAAATCACGCCAATGACATGTCGCCTAGTTCATTGAAGGGCTGAATCACCTGTTTGTATGCTTGGATGAGCCTGATGAAAGGAAGCGCCGGCAAGCAGCGCGGGGAAAGGTGAGTGAATCCGATTGGGTCGCCGGGTGCCGTGCCTTTGGCTCGGCAAATACATGAGAGCGACTCGCCTTCTTACTTTTGCAATTCCACCTGCAGCCAGGCGCGGGCGAAGCGCCATAGGCGCTCGGCGGTGGCCGAAGAGACTCCGAGAGCCGTGGCGGCTTCGTCGCCGGTCAAACCGCCGAAGTAACGCAGTTCCACCAACTGGGCATGATCCGGTTTCGTGGCCGCAAGCCGCTCGAGCGCGTCGTTGACTGCCAACATTTGTTCGCCGGGAAGTGGCGCGGCCCGGTCGCCGAGCTCGACGCGCTTGGCGCCGCCGCCACGCTTTCCCGTGAGCTTGGCCCGGGCATGATCGACGAGGATGCGCCGCATCGCCATCGCTGCTGCTTTGAGGTAATCGCCCTTCGAAGCGAACGATTGTTCGCCTCCAAGCTTGAGAAACACCTCGTGAACCAATGCCGTGGCGTTCAGCGTGTGTCCAGCATTCTCATTGGCCAGCTTCGCCGCCGCCAGCTTGCGAAGTTCGCCGTAGACCTGAGGTAACAGTTCGGCGAGGTTCATTTCTTGTCCGCCTTTTTTTCCAATTCATTCATCAGCTTCTTGAAATCCTCGCGCTCACGCTGCGGATTGATGTCGGTGTCTTTCTTCCTGTGAGAAGCGTTCTCGTAGCCGACGGCGACGGTCTAGCGAATTCTCAGTTTGCCGTCTTTGTAGACCGTAAATCGCCCCGAAAGCTGGTCGGCGTAGCCATTCATAATCGCCTGCATAACGTGGAGTTTTTCGTCTGCGTCCGCGTCGTCCATGCGTAAGAGAACG
The DNA here is from genome assembly GCA_031362705.1 of Gemmataceae bacterium. Taxonomy (GTDB): domain Bacteria; phylum Planctomycetota; class Planctomycetia; order Gemmatales; family Gemmataceae; genus JAIBBI01. The sequence continues at coordinate 3,851 of JANLTA010000007.1, forward strand.
ACGCCCGCGTGTGCCTGGCCGCTGTGAAACACTAATTCACCGAAGTCTTTGTCCATCGTCACAACGATGCGACTTTCCCGCACAGCCGTCTTCAAGATGGCATCATCAGACGCGTGCGGATCAAAGGCGCGAACGGCGACAGTATCGTAACCTGCTTGCACGAGCCATTTTTCGACTGTCGTCCCCACGCCGACATCCACCAAAAAGCGCAAGCTCGCCGTCATGACGCAGGCACTCGATACACGCGCTCTTCGGCAATGCGTTCGGCAGCGTAGGCTTGGCAAGCGGGAATATCGGCTGGCTCAAGTTCGGGATACTCACGCAACAACTCTTCGACCGCGATTCCTCGACCCAATGCACGCAAAATTTGCTCAACGCTGATTCGCAACCCGCGAATAGTCGGCTTGCCTGCCAACACCCGTGGGTCAATGGTGATCCGGTCATCAGCGAGTTCAGTTTTCATTCCACTCAAACCTCAAGCCATTATTACGGCACAACTTGATTGTAACCAAAACGGCGTCGAGCCGCACAGCGCAAAGCCACGGCGTCTTCTCCGCCGTCTGCTCCAACGCACTCATCGGCTTCTTAAGATCCTCGCGCTCGCGCAGCGGGTCCAGGTCGGTGTCTTTTTTCATGTACTCGACTTCCATGACGAGCCGCCGCTTTGACGAGCCGCCGTTTTGACGAGCCGCCGGGGTTTTCCCCGCGGGCGGTTGTAACATTACGAAAACAAATACGCGGCGGGAGAA
>JANLTA010000012.1:0-2839 GCA_031362705.1 Gemmataceae bacterium
CACAACCCTCCCGCTGCTTTCTTGCGCCGGCCGGCATTGATGGCAATCGGATGCCGCACCTTGAGCCGCTCGGGATGCAAGTCAATCACAGCATTGGCGACGCCGATGATGTGAGCGGTGGAACGAAAGTTTTCCACCAGATAGTCGAGCTTTGCTTCATAGTCTTGCTCGAATCGGCGGATGAATTCCACCTGCGCACCATTGAATTCGTTAATATTTTGATCATCATCGGCCACCGCCAACAGGTTCAGTTTGCGCTCCTTGTCCTGCAAGGTGCGTCCGGCGAGAGCGGACAGGAAGTCGTATTGCGACCGGTTGATGTCCTGGTATTCATCCACCAGCAACCATCGATATCCCTGCAACAGCCGATCGCGCAGTGTGTCGAATGTCTCCCAGTCCGCTGTGGTTTCTCCTTTGAGCAGGCCAGTAGCGTTTGCCAGCATTTGCTCGAAATCGAGCGGAATTTCCTGATCGCGATTGGCCAGCGACGTTCCGGTAAGACGCAACGCCAGACCATGATAGGTATGCACCGCCACGCCAAAGGCATCGCTGTCGACTAGTTGTCGCAAGCGCTGCCGAACTTCAATCGCCGCATGGCGGTTGAAAGTGACCACCAAAATGCTTTCTGGCCGCTCCCGCATGACCCGCACCAGAAACGCAACCCGATGAACGATAAGCCGCGTTTTGCCCGAACCTGGCCCCGCCAGCACAAGCCGATTTTGTGGCCTTTTCTCGGTGACAATGCGCTTTTGCATTGGCGACAAGTCGTCGCTTATCCGGTGCCAGGAGGCCTCCGTGGTCGCCCGCTCCAGCATTTCCTGGCGATGGGGAAAATAACGTGCGAGGAAAACTTCCCAGCTCAGCGTGAAATAGTCGCTAACCAACTTCAATGACTCGGCGACCTTGCCCAGCCCGATTTCGGCATAGCGGATCATGACGTGAATCTGGCTCACCCGCCGATCGTAGTGATCCGCCAGAGGTTGGTAATCGTGAGCTGCAAAACCACGTTTCCTATCCTCCGGATAGAGCCTTAGCGTCATGGCCGAACGGAATATGGACAATCCCTGCGCCAATGTCATGGCCCCTTGTTCGTGCAGGTAAAGCAGAGCAGATTGCACGGCCGCGGGCACATCCCGTAAATCGGCGGCGATAACCAAATCACCTTTCAACGCCCGGCCGATCTGGCCCAAAGTGAGATCGGCTTCCAGATCCTTGCCGTGTACACCTTGCGGCAAACGTTCGAGAAAAGCCATCAGTACTCGCTGGGCACAGGCGCGGCGCAAGCGCGACAGCGACTCAAGCTCGGCCCAGGCTCGCTGCACCGCCACCCGGTAGGTGTGAGGGTCCAGCCGACGCAGGCCCAGGCTGCCACGTCCACCCGGCAGCTCCCGGCCATCCTGGCGTAGCGTTTCCAACAATTTGCTGATGCGTTCGGGTAGAACATCCGCGAAGCCCTCGTCCTTTAATCGTTGCGTTAGCGCCGGCAAATTGAGCAGAACAGGTTCAGTGGTCACTCCGGCATCCGGAGCGGACTCACGCAGCACCGCAATCAACGCTGATTCCAGCCGATCCAGGGCCGTTAAGGCCGGCATGGAGGCGTTGGGTCCGCCGGCGCGCACATAAGCGACGATGCGGCTATCGTTCTCCAGCAAGCCCATTGTCTCCAGATCATGCAGGGCCCTGCCAACTTCAATCGACGACAAGCTCGCCGCCAACGCCAGATCGTCGGTCGATAGCCCCTCTTTCGGATCGGCCTGGAGAATCGCGCTCAACAACGCCAGCAATTGGGTGCGCCGCTTCTCGGAGTAGGCCGATCCTGCCAGTTTTTGACGTGCGTCGTCCAGATGTTTGAATCGCAGCGACGCCGGAAAAACCTGAGTGCGATTTTCATTGCGTTCCAGCAAGGCTGCGTTCTCCAGCCAAGCCACAGCGGTCTTGACGCGGGTATCACGGCCGCGGTCGGCGAGATCGAAATCCAGTTTTAAATCTTCCGTCGCCAGCAACTCTCCGACCGTCAGGACCACATTGCCCTCCTTGTCAGATGGACGACGGCGCAGGGCGTGGAGCAGGTTCTGAATATCCTTGGGCGTGAGTCGACTGTGCATGGTCATGCCAAATTGACGCTCGGCGTCCTTCTCATCGTAGAGAAGCACACAGTGCGCGGCCTCCTGGTCACGCCCAGCCCGGCCCGCTTCCTGAATGTAGTTTTCGAGCGACCCGGGAATATCGGCATGGACCACCAGACGCACATCAGGTTTGTCGATGCCCATCCCGAACGCATTCGTAGCAGTAATTACCTTCAACCTTCCGGCGATGAAGTTCTGCTGGCGCTCTTTTTTGACATCAGGCGGCAAGCCGGCATGATAGGCAGCCACCGGCCAGCCCATCTGAGCCAGAAAGTCGGCGACTTCTTCAGTATGCTTACGCGTAGAGCAATAGACGATGGCGCCGCCTTCAGCCAGGCGATCCGCCGGCTTGCCCTCGGCGGGTTCGCCAAATAGATCTGCCAGCAGACGATGAATCTGCGACAACTTGGCATCCTCTCGCGTTGGCACAATGGCGAAGCTCAGATTGCCCCGGTCGACGGCACCCAAGTGGAGTTCAAGTTCCAATCCCAGCCGTTGCCGAAAGTGGTTGGCGATGTCATCAATTACATCCGGCTGGGCGGTAGCCGTGAGGCACATGATTGGCGGCACCAAATCGCCGTGGAGTTCCCGCATGAAGCGGGAGACGTAAAGGTAGTCGGGCCGGAAGTCGTGTCCCCACTTCGACAGGCAATGCGCCTCGTCAAAAACCCAAATGGCGATTTCGCGATATTTGATTGCTTCGCGGAAACTTC
>JANLTA010000013.1:0-6843 GCA_031362705.1 Gemmataceae bacterium
CTCTCCCGCAAGGGGAGAGGGGGACAGGAGATCAATCACCCTTACCCCGGCATTCAGCCGAATCTCGACACCGCGAGCGGCGAACCATCGGAGCATCTCTTCGCCGTAGAGTCGGTCCAGCGGCACGGATGGTATCTCCACCTCAAAGCCGCGCCGATTGCTGAGGAACGCATCGACAAACACCTTGCGGGCATATTTCAAACCGATGCGCTCAATCGACTCATTCAAAGCACTGACGAGAACCAGGCTCCAAAAGCGATCAATGGATCGTTGTGATTGATGATGCCTCCTCAGCCAATCGAGAAAGCGCTCGTCGCGCCGAGTGTGCGCGAAACGTAAACAAGAGAGGCCCCAGGCGATTCGCAATTTGTCCGCGATTGTCAAGAAGTGAAGCGCCCAGAATGACCGTGCCAGATGCAACGGTGCCGGCAGCGGATCGGCACGAAAGCGACTCACCCGGCCATCTGGCGTCTGAAACCATAGCTCCCGCTGCGGAACCAACAAATGTTGCACGCCGATGGTGCGGTAGAAATGGGCCAGGTGAGTACAGCACCCCATGCTGACATGTTGACACGCATCAATGACCTGTCCGGTCGTGGCATCGACAAATGACCCGGCGCGGCCACCCAGCCGATTGCGCGATTCTAGAACAACAACCCTGTGCCCGTTTTCCGCGAGCCGTTGCGCTGCCGCCAACCCGGCCAAGCCGCCGCCGATGACGACGACTCTAGCCACGTGCCCACCCCCAGCGAACCGGCAGCGCGCGCAGGACCAATCCAACTTTCTCGCGCCGTGGCACGCTCACACGTTGTGCAAACACATCGAACCGGGATGCTTGAATCCGCTCCAGCAAGCGGCGATACGTGCCAAGGATGACGCCGAACACAGCGCGGCCCGCCGGCAACAAACGCTCCGATAATCCCTCGGCTTCGTGATAATAATGCCTGGCCCGATCCGTCTCAAAGCGCATCAGCGATTGAAAAGCATCGCACGTTGTATCAGTGCAAATGGCATGGCGGTCGCAACCGAATTGGTCGAGGTCTTCAACAGGCAGGTACACCCGGCCGCGTTGTCGATCTTCGTCAAGATCGCGCAAGATGTTGGTCAGTTGCAACGCCACGCCGGCCGCTTCGGCCTGCTTCGTCGCTTGTTCACCACGAAAGCCCCAGATATGAATGCATGCCTGCCCCACCGCTGACGCCACGAGCAGGCAATAGTGGTGCAACTCAACGAATGTCGCGAACTGTCGCGGCTCCAAATCCATGCGACAGCCATCGATCACCGCGTGGAAATGCTCGCGCGGAATCTGGAAACGGTTCGTCGCATCGCGCAGCGCAGTCAGAGCAGGATGATTCAAGTCACCGTTCAACACGGAATCCAACGTGTTTTGCCACGCCCCAAGCGCTTGTCGTTTCTCGCCGACATCACCAGGTGAATCGCTGATATCATCGGTCAGCCGATTGAACGCATAAAGCGCATACATGGCCCGGCGTTGTTCACGCGGCAGCACCAGAAACGCCGGATAGAAGTTGGCCGCCGCTAACCTGGCCAGTCGTTCGCAATGAGAATAGGAAGTACCGACGTTCATGCCGTCACTCCCACGCGCCAACGGCGACCAATTGCCCGCGCCATCAAGGTCGCCTTGTCGAGTTTGGAGAGCTTCGGTCGTTTCGACCACACGTCGTAATCCTGGCGCTCGATCTTGCGCAGGATGGCCAGTCCGCCACGTGCAAACAACTCAATCTGTACACGCAACTCGCGCGGCACCATTTGCACCAATGGCAACCCGGCATGAAACAAGTCGTGCGTCCGCTGCACCTGAAACGCCATCAGTTCGCGGAACGCCGGCGTGAACCGCCGGGCTTGCAAATCATCATCCGCACAATTGAAACGCTGGCGATCTTCCTCTGGTAAGTACACCCGGCCAATGTCTAAGTCGCGCGCTACATCCTGCCAGATGTTCGCGAGTTGCAATGCCGTGCAGATGTGGTCGCTGAATTGGCCGCGCCAGTCGTCGTGACACTCACCCAGATACAGAACGAGCCTCCCAACCGGATTCGCCGAGTTGCGGCAGTACCTCAACAAGTCGGCATAAGTCACGTAGCAATGCACTCTCTGATCTTGTTCAAATGCGGTTAGAAGGTCGAGCAATGGTTGCGAAGGAATGTCGAAGCGTTGAATCGTTTCTTGCAGTGCGACTAACACAGGATGCCGGGGCGAACTCCCGTAACACGCAAGTAATTCATTTCGCCACCATGCCAACAACTCAATTGAATTGTCGCCGCCACCGGTTTCATCGGCCAAGTCGTCGGCCCAGCGACAATAGGCGTAAACGTTGTGAAAGTGCCGCAATAAGTGCCGCGGCAAGAACAGCGAGGCAACGCTGAAATTCTCGTAATGCGTCAGTGCCAGCCGCCGACAATAGGCCCGGGCATCGCGCAAGTCGGGCGCGGCATAGTCGCGCTGCGGTCCCCAGCGGGCCAGTTCCGTGGCGAAGTCACTCGGCATGATCCCTATCTTACGACTGCTATGTAATCTACAATGACGAAGTGACGCCGTTGACCGATGAGCTTCTGATCAAACGCGACCACCTACTCGCCATCCTGCGCGACATGGGTCGGGTCGTCGTTGCATTCAGCGGGGGCGTCGATAGCGCGGTGGTTTCGAAGGCGGCAGTGGAAGCGTTGGGCGACGAAGCAAGCGCCATTACTGCCGACAGCCCGAGCGTCGCTCGCCGCGAACTCGCGGATGCCCGGCGAATTGCCGAACAGATTAGTATCAAGCATCGAATCATCGCCACCGATGAGTTTGCCAACGAAGCCTACGCGCGCAACGATGGCTCGCGCTGTTACTTCTGCAAAGACGAGTTGTATGGCCGCATCGTTGCGATTGCGGATGCCGTCGTGGTCAGCGGCGCCAATATCGATGACGCGGGCGATTACCGGCCCGGTCTGACTGCCGCAGCCGAACATGGCGTACGGCACCCTATGCAAGAGGCAAATCTGAACAAGGCCGAAGTGCGCGAACTAGCCCGGCACTGGGCTTTGGACGTTTGGGACAAACCGGCGTCGCCCTGCTTGTCGAGCCGCATCGCGCCGGGTGTGGCTGCCACGGCAGAGCGCACGGCTCGCATTGAAGCCGCGGAATCGATGTTGCATGAAATGGGACTGCGTGAGTGCCGGGTGCGACTCCACGAGGGTGAGTTGGCGAGAATCGAAGTACCGTTGAACGAGATTGCGGCAATTGCATCCGAGCGCGAGTCGATTAACAAGAAGCTGTTGGAGTTCGGATTTCGTTATGTGACGCTCGACCTCGGCGGATTTCGCTCGGGCAGTCTAAATGAGTTGGTAACACTGGAAACGCGCCGCAAGTTTGTGAAGGAGGCCGTATCGTGACGCCGATGCCCGCCGCTCAGGTTCTGGATCAATATTTCCTTGAAGCCCGGGCACGCTTGCTCGACCTCGCGGCCATTCTGGACCGCATCCATCGTGGTGCCGGCGCGGATCGACTCGATGATCCGCGGGACAAACGTATTCAAGCGGCCATCAAACTCCTTGGTGAACACCAGCCGAACCACGCCGAGAGCGTGCAAGAACTGTTTTCCCTGCCATACGATCCAAAATGGGACCCCCCCCGCGCCACGCTAATAATCGCCGACCACAGCTAACACTATGAGAGAAAAGCCCATGCTTTCGACGCGGCTAACACGATGGCAGTTGATCTGGGTCGCCGCGGCCGTTTCGGCGCTGACGATCCCAAGCGAGGCCTTCGCGCAGAGCAGCGGCAACCGGCTGCTGGGTTTGGACGTTTCGGCCTATCAAGGTGACATCTCGCAGACGACGTGGAACAATATCCGCAACGTCGAAAACCGCCAGTTCGTCTTCATCCGCTCCAGCCGCGGCGGAACGACCGGCGAGGACCACCGCCAGGGCGGATATCCGTCAGGCAACAACACGTTCTACAACCTCTCGCAGCGCTACGACGATCCCTACTTCATCCAGAACATCAACCGTGCCACGGCCGCAGGTATGTATGCGGGTTCGTACCATTTTTCGCGGCCGGACGTCATCGCATCCACGCCGAATTCGGGCGGCATCGCCAATACAGGGATCGACGAGGCCAACCACTTCATTCAAATGGCCGGTGCGTTCATGAGGCCCGGCTACTTACCGCCGGTCCACGATTTTGAGGCCGGCGACGGTATTCGAACCAGCACCGAAATGGCGCAGTACGCACTGGATTTTTCCAACCGGGTTTATGAGGTGATGAGGATCCGGCCAGCGATTTATGTCAACGGGAATTACGCCGACTCGGTTCTCGGCGGCGCGACCGCAACGCAGCGCAGCCAACTCGCACAACAATCAGGCAACCCGCCGAATCTTGCGGGGCCTGCGTATTCCCAGCTTTGGAGCGCACGCTGGCCGAACCAGGGGAACCCCAATTCCATTCCCGTACAGACTGCCCATCCGGGGGACTCGATCTCATGGGTCTACGGCCCGTGGGACGATTATGGCGTGGCGCACCCCTGGGTCTTCTGGCAGTACGCGAGCACCGGCCGGCTGAACAGCTTCAACAACGGAAACAGCAATCTCGACTTCAACGTGGTGCAAGGCGGTATTGAATATTTGAAGGATCAACTGATTCCGGCGGTCTGGTGGAACGATAGCAGCGGCAACTGGAGCACGCTGGCGAACTGGAACAGTGGGCAGGCTGCCATCGTGCCGATCTCGTCGCCGGGACAATTGACACCGGCTGCCACAGGACCTCTGCCGACGCCGCGGCTACCCGGCGCTACGGGAAGCGGTCCAACCGCCGGACGCAACGACACTGTGATACTCGATCGCCCAAACGCCGACATCACCGTCACCCTTTCAGCGGGATCCCATAACATTCGCAAGCTTTACGTGCGCGAAACACTGAACATTTCCGGTGGCTCGCTGACCGTAAACTATGTGCCGGTGCCGGAATCCACGCCGATGGCGGCGCAGTTCTCAGCCCCGGTTTCGATCTCCGGCGCAGCGAACCTGAGCGTTCACACGCTGCACGTCGATCCCGCAACCAACTTCACCGCCGGCAACGCGGCGCTGATGTTCGACACACTGAGGCTCGATCGCGGCACCACGCCGGCAAAGTTCGTCCTGAACGGCAATGTAAATATCGCGGGCATGTCCGGCGCGACAGCCAAGATTGGGACTAACGCGGGGGCCGCCAACACGGGCTTGATCGATCTCTCCGGCGGAGTGCGTACAGTCAATGTGGCCAACGGTGCCGCGGCCATCGATTTGGCTGTCTCGGTCCCAATTGTCAATGGCGGCCTGACGAAGACTGGCGCAGGAACAATGTCGCTCTCAGCAGCAAATACGTACGCCGGCGGCACGACTATCAGCGGTGGCACGCTAATAGCCAGTAATACGACGGGAAGCGCGACTGGGACCAATTCGGTAATCGTGGGCCTAGGCGGCACCTTGGCCGGCGGCGGCACGACGGCCGGCGCTTCCGGCATTGTGTCAGGATTGGTCACCATTCAATCCGGCGGCCGGATCGCTCCCGGCAGCGTAAGTTCCAGTGGCATCCTGAACCTGGGCGGCGGGGTGATATTCAACTCGGGATCGATTTACGAAGTGAATCTCAACTCGACCACGCTGGGCAGCGGGTACGACCAACTCCGCGTGACCGGAACCGCCACCCTGGGAGGCTACCTGAACGTCACCTTGGGCATGGGGTATGCGCCGCTAATGTCGGATTCTTTCACCGTCCTCTCCGCCACGAACATCTCCGGGACGTTTGCCAACACGCAAGTAGATTTAGTCACAACTTTCGGAATCGGTACCTTCAGAGTGAACTACAGTGCGACAACCGTGGTGTTGACCAAAGTCGTGGGGTTGACCAATGTCACCCCCGTGCCCGAACCGACCACCATCCTGACGATCGCCGCCGCCGCCGCGCTCGGCGTGCGCGGTCTTCGTCGCCGCCGCAACTGTGGGACACGTGTCAACGTGTCAGAATAGTATGAAGCGTGCGTGCGGCTCATTGGTTGGTATCATAAGACCCAGGAGCAACCGGCCGTGCCTTCTTACATCGACCCCCACATTCACATGATTTCTCGTGTCACCGATGATTACGAGCGCATGGCCATGGCCGGTTGCAGAGCGGTGAGCGAGCCGGCGTTTTGGGCCGGATTTGATCGCGGCAGCGCAGCAGGGTTTCATGATTACTTTCGGCATCTCACGGAAGTGGAGCCGAAGCGCGCCGCCTTGTTTCACATCAAGCATTACTCATGGCTGTGCATCAACGCCAAGGAAGCGGAGAATGTGAAGCTGAGCCGCGAGGTGATTGCCCTGATACCGGAGTTTCTCAATCGGCCCAACGTGCTGGGCATTGGCGAGATTGGCTTGAACAAGAACACGGCCAATGAGGCCACGGTGTTTCAGGAACACGTCGATCTGGCGATGAAATACGACGAGTTGATCCTCATTCACACGCCGCACCTGGAGGACAAGCTCAAGGGCACGCGGATGATCGTGGACATGCTGCGAAATGACAAGCGGGTGAAACCGGAGCGGGTGTGCATCGACCACGTGGAAGAACACACGGTGCGTTTTGCCCGGGAACACGGCTTCTGGTGCGGCATGACGCTGTATCCCACCACGAAATGTACGCCGCAGCGGGCCTGTGACATTCTCGAACGCTACGGTACCGACCGCATTCTTGCCAACTCCGCTGGCGACTGGGGCAAAAGCGACCCCCTAGCCGTGCCGGCGCTGGTGCAGGAAATGCGCCGACGAGGTCATGCAGAAGTCGAGATCACAAAAATCGTGTACGACAACCCGCTGGCATTCTTCC
>JANLTA010000044.1:0-2767 GCA_031362705.1 Gemmataceae bacterium
GCCAACTGGACGCCCGGAGAAGTGCAAGATGACCGAAGACGCCGTGATGGACGAGACGCAGGACACCGCCGAGGCCGAAGGCGGCGAAGCTAAAGCCCCGCGCGTGATGCAGACCGTCGAAGTCAATGACATCGGCCCATGCAAGAAACACATCAAAGTCATTATTGATCGCTCCGATATTGATGGCCGATTGAATGAGAAGTTCAAGGAACTTGTCGTCAAGCATAAATCGCAAGTGCGCGGCTTCCGGCCGGGCAAAGCCCCGCGCAAGATGGTCGAGAAGCTCTACAAGGATGAAGTCCATCGCGAAGTCCGCGGCGAACTGTTGCTCGGCAGCCTCGAACAACTGGCCGAAGAACAGGACATTGCACCGTTGTCGCCGCCCAATCTCGATCCGGGCAAGATCAACATTCCCGACACCGGCGACATGGTCTATGAGTTCGATGTCGAAGTCAGACCGCACTTCGTATTGCCGGACTACAAGGGACTGAAGCTCAAGAAGCCGATGCAGACGTTCACGGAAGAAGACATCACCCGCGAACGGAATCGTCTGCTGGAGCCTTACGGTCAACTGATCCCGAAGCCGGAGCCTGCTGAGGTGGCCGACGGTGACCATATTACCTGTGACATCACGACCAAATACGGCGACCGCCAACTCAACGAGTTGAAGGAAATCAGCATTCGCGTTGATCCGCAACTGGTGCTGCGCGACGGGGCCGGCAAACGCTTCGGTAAAGAAATCGCCGGGGCCAAGGTCGGCGAGAAGCGCACGGTGAAGATCGCGCTTTCCGACGCGGCCGCCGACCCGGAATTGCGGGGCCGAACCGTCGATGCGGTGTTCACCATCAAAGACATCAAGACCTATCGCATTCCGGAACTTTCTGACCGACTGCTGAAAGAGTTCGACGTACGATCCGGCGAAGCGCTCGATGAACTCATCCGCGTGGTGCTGGAGCGCCGGCTCGAATACATCCAGAAGCAGTCCGCTCGCCAGCAGATTATCGCCAAGGTCGGCGACGATGCTATCAAGGAATTGCCGCAAGATTTGCTGGTTCGCCAATCACGCCGGGCGTTTCAGCGCAAAGTCATGGAAATGAAGTCCTCCGGTATGACCGAAGAGGAAATCAACGGCCGGTCGCGCTTGTTGCAAAACGACATCGTCCGCAACACATCGTTGGCGCTCAAAGAACACTTCGTGCTGCAGAAGATTGCCGAGGATGAAAAACTCGACGTCAACGAAGACGATATCGACAACGAGATTGAGCGGATTGCCTCGCGGAGCAACGAGTCACCGCGCAAGGTGCGGGCACGGCTCGAAAAAGACGATCTCATCGATTCCCTGGCCGCCGAGTTGCTCGAAAGCAAAGCGCTGGACCTGATCATTGAACAGGCGGAGTTCGAGGAAGAACCGCTGGTGCCGCGCGATGAAGACGCTGCCGTGGCCTCCATCGAGGAACAGTTGGTTCCCGGCGAGATCAACGACCCGATGGCCGTCGAAGAGGAAGAGGAACCGGCCAAGGAAGAGGAAGACGAGAAGAGCAAATAGGTTAGCGACGCTTCGCGGAAGCGTTCGCGGAGGCCTTGACTTGCCTCCGCACAATTGAACTGTCGTAAACCGGTGTGGGGCGCGACTATGAATCCCGGCAATCAGGTATTGCTGACAATCGTCGTAGGTGGCGTGGTTTGCGGCTTGATTGGTGCAATGGTTGCGATTCTGATTGCCTTACCGCAAAAGCGTCGGAATTGCCCCGAATGCGGAGATTTACTTCCTCAAGCTAGATTCCCGACGTCATGGCGCCAGGCGATGGCAGGTGGGTGGACTTGTAGAAAGTGCGGATGTGACATCAATCGAAACGGCCAAAGGATTGCAAGAACGGACGCAAAATCAGGATAGGAGCTTGTCATGCACGATATGTACGCGGCTCGGACGCCGTTTGAGCCGCAAATTCAACGCTATCGCGATTACGCCCGCCAACGGCAAATGACGCTCAGCGATCTGCTGCTGGAAAACCGCGTCGTGTTTCTCGGGGCCTCACCCGAGGTGCAGTTCCCGCAGATTAATGACTTATCGGCCAGTCTGATCATTCAGAAGCTCCTGTTCTTGCAGTACGAGAACAAGAATCAGGAGATTAACATGTACATCAATTGCCCGGGCGGCTCCGTCACGGCCACGCTGGCAATTTATGACACCATGCAATTCCTCGAGTGCCCGATCAACACCTATTGCATGGGAATCGCCGCCAGTGGCGCAGCCATCATCCTGGTGGCTGGCACAAAGGGCAAGCGCTTCGCGCTGCCAAACTCTAAGATCATGATTCACCAGCCATACGGGCAAGTCGGCGGCCAAGTCACCGACATCGAGATCCAGGCCCAGGAGATCATGAAAGACCGCAAGCGGCTCGACGAGATCATGATGAAACACACAGGTCAGCCTGTGGAAGTGATTGCCCGAGAAACGGAGCGCGACAAGTACTTCACGCCGCAGGAAGCCAAAGATTTTGGCATCGTGGATGAAGTGCTGACGAGGATCCCGAAGGACACGCCGCGCGTGTCTTGACGGGACGACGGGATGAACCGATGACGGGATGATATGATCGTGTCAACCGTCATTGCACACAATTCGGGTACTTACGACAAACGCGACACCGATTGCCCAGACGAAACCCGATTCATCCCGTCATCCCGTCATCCCGTCATCCCGTCACCCAACAGGAAATACTGAACGCCCAAAGGCCGATTGAAAGAAGGAGCGATGCCATGCCTTTCG
>JANLTA010000184.1:0-8917 GCA_031362705.1 Gemmataceae bacterium
CCGGCAGTTCGGTCCTGGCAATTCCGGATCCAGACTATTTGAAATTCGCCGACTTCGCCCCCGGCGGCGACGTGAACGGCGACGGCTTCTTCAACTCGGGAGACAAGGTCCGCTACGGGCTTCGCATCACCAACAATGGCACGTTGCCCATCAACAACGCCAAGGTTATTGATACGTTGCCGTCCGACGTGACCTACGTACTCAACTCGACATACCTTGATACCGGCTCCGGCGCGGTTTCACTCGCCGACACGGGTGTGACGCCGTTTCCGCTGGATGAAGCCGGGCATATCCTGGCGATGCTGGCATCCAAGGGCACCGCGATGTTCACGTTCGACGTGACCATCAATGCCGGGTTGCCGGCCGGTACGACTTCGATCACGAACTTCGCTCTCCTTGAATTCGACATTTTCACCATCCCTGCTGTCAACACGATCAGCCTGCGTTCGTTCGTGGGCGACTTCGTGTGGGACGATCAGAACGGCAACGGCATTCAGGACCCCGGCGAGCCAGGCGTCAACAATGTCACGGTGAACCTGCTTGATGCCACCAATGCCGTCGTTGCTACCACGACGACGAATGGCACCGGCTATTACGCATTCAGCAATTTGCTTGCGGGCAAATACACGGTGGAGTTCGTCGCGCCGCCGGGCAAGATGTTTAGCGCTCCGAACAAGGGCGGCAACACGAACCTGGATAGCGACGCTAACCCGGGCACCGGCCGAACCACGCAATTCACTCTTGCCGATGGCGAAGTCAACAACTCGGTTGATAGTGGCATTTTCACACCGTCGAGTATCGCCGGCTTCGTTTATCTCGATGCCAACAACAACGGCCTTTATGAACTGGGTGAAACTCCCAGCGGCGGCATCAACGTGCAACTGACCGGCACGGATGATCTTGGCAATGCCATCAACGTCACCAAGGCAACACTGGCGGATGGCTCGTACTTCTTTGACCAATTGCGGCCCGGAACCTACAAGATCGCGGAAATCACAGAGCCGGCCGGAACTCTTGATGGCAAAAGCACGCCCGGCACGATATTCGGCGGCACCGCCGTGGTGGACGCGATTGGCAACATCGTGATCACAACCAACGGTACGGGCATCAACTACAACATCGCCGACTTGCCGGTGGCGAGCCTGAGTGGCTTCGTCTGGGAAGACGCCAACAATAACGGCAAGTTCGATGTCGGCGAAACGCCGATCAAAGGCGCGACTGTAAAACTCACGGGCTTGGATGATCTCGGCGTGGTCGTGAACCTCACGTTAACCACCGACGCGGCCGGCAAATACGACTTCAAGAATCTTCGGCCCAGCGACGCCACCGGTTACACGATCACGGAAACGACGCCGGCCGGGTATCTTGATGGCAAAGACACGGTCGGCACGCCAGGCGGGACGTTGGCCAACGACATCATCAGCAAAATCATCCTCAATGCCGGTGTCAACGGCGCGAATAACAACTTCGCCGAACTGCTGCCCGCTAGCATTTCGGGTTTCACTTACATCGATGCCAATAATAATGGCGTCTTCAATGGTATCGAACTACCAAGCGGCGGCATCGATGTACAGCTCACGGGCACCGATGACCTCGGCAACAAGGTGAGTCTCACCAAGACCACTTTGGCGGATGGCTCGTATTCCTTCGGCCAACTGCGGCCCGGCACATACAGTGTCACGGAAATCACCGAACCAGCGAATACGGTTGACGGCAAGAGCACGGCCGGCACGCCACTCGGCGGCACGCCGGCGACCGACACCATTACCGGCATCACTGTCACCCCTGGCGGCAAAGGCATCAATTACAACATTGCCGACTTGCCTGAGTCGAGCCTGAGTGGCTTCGTCTGGGAAGACGCCAACAATAACGGCAAGTTCGATGTCGGCGAAACGCCGATCAAGGGCGCTACGGTCAAACTGACTGGATTCGATGAACTTGGCGTCGCGGTGAACCTCACTTTGACTACCGACGCGGCCGGCAAATACGAATTCAAGACCCTGCGGCCGAGTGACGCTACCGGTTACACGATCACGGAAACGACACCTGCTGGTTATTTCGATGGCAAAGACACGGTCGGCACACCGGGTGGCACGCTGGCCAACGACGTCATTAGTAAGATCGTCCTGAATGCCGGCGTCAACGGTGCGAACAACAACTTTGCCGAACTGGTTCCGGCAAGCATTTCTGGTTTCACGTACCTCGATGCCAATAACAATGGCGTCTTCAATGGGATCGAACTGCCGAGCGGCGGCATCGACGTTCAGCTTACTGGCACGGATGACCTGGGTAATAAAGTGAGTCTAACAAAAACGACTCTGCCGGATGGGTCGTATTCCTTTGCCCAATTGCGGCCTGGCACCTACGTCGTAACGGAAATCACCGAGCCGGCCGGGACGCTTGACGGCAAGAGCACTGCGGGCACGCCGTTTGGTGGCACCGCGGCTACCGACACGATCAACAGTATCGTTGTCACGCCGGGCGGCGTCGGCATCAATTACAACATCGCCGACTTACAAGTGTCGAGCTTGAGCGGCTTCGTCTGGGAAGATACCAATAACAATGGCACGTTCGATGTGGGCGAGACGCCGATCAAGGGTGCCACTGTCAAACTGACTGGTTTCGATGATCTTGGCGTCGTTGTGAGTCTCACTTTGACGACCGATGCGGCCGGCAAGTACGACTTTAAGAGCTTGCGACCCAGCGACGCCACGGGCTACACGATCACAGAAACGACACCTGCCGGTTATCTCGATGGCAAGGACAGCGTCGGCACGCCGGGCGGCACACTGGCCAACGACGTCATCAGCAAAATCGTCTTGAACGCCGGCGTCAACGGCGCGAACAATAACTTTGCTGAATTGCTCCCCGCCAGCATCTCAGGTTTCATCTACCTCGATGCCAACAACGATGGCAAATTCGGTGGTCTTGAGTTGCCGAGTGGCGGTATTGACGTCCAGTTGACCGGAACCGATGACCTCGGGAACAAGGTGAGCATAACCAAAACGACACTGGCTGATGGGTCGTATTCATTTGGTCAATTGCGCCCTGGAACCTACATCATCACGGAAATTACGGAGCCCGCCGGGACGCTTGACGGTAAGAGCACAGCCGGCACACCTTTCGGCGGCACTGCGGCTACTGATACCGTTACCGGCATCACGATCCCGCCGGGTGGTGTTGGCGTCAATTACAACATCGCGGATTTGCCGGCGTCGAGCCTAAGCGGCTTCGTCTGGGAAGATGCTAACAACAATGGCGCATTTGATGTGGGCGAGACGCCGATCAAGGGCGCCACTGTCAAACTCACGGGCACCGATGATCTCGGTGTTGCTGTAAGCCTGACGCTGACAACCGATGCAGCGGGTAAGTACGACTTCAAGAGCCTGCGCCCAAGCGACGCCACCGGTTACACGATCACGGAAACGACGCCCGTCGGATATCTCGACGGCAAGGACAGCGTCGGCACGCCGGGCGGGACGTTGGCCAACGATGTCATCAGCAAAATCGTCCTCAATGCCGGAGTCAACGGAGCGAATAACAACTTCGCCGAGCTTCTGCCGGCCAGCATCTCGGGGTTCACTTACATTGATGCCAACAACAACGGCGTCTTCAATGGTATCGAACTGCCCAGCGGCGGCATCGATGTTCAGCTCACCGGAACCGATGATCTCGGGAACAAAGTGAGTTTGACCAAGACCACGCTGGCCGATGGGTCTTATTCCTTCGGTCAGTTGCGGCCGGGCACATACAGCGTGACGGAAATCACCGAGCCCATTAACACGGTTGATGGCAAGAGCACGGCCGGCACACCATTCGGCGGTACGCCGGCGACTGACACCATCACCGGTATCGCTGTCACGCCGGGTGGCAAAGGCGTGAACTACAACATTGCCGATCGCGCTGCGGCCTCGCTATCGGGCTTTGTCTATTCTGATGCCAACAACAATGGCAAATTCGATGTCGGAGAATCAGGAATCGGCAGCGTGACGGTGACACTCAGTGGCACCGACGACAGCGGCAACCCGGTGAACCTCACAGCGGTAACGCTCGGCACAGGGAGTTACTCGTTCACTGGCTTGCAGCCCGGAACATACACGCTGACTGAAACGCAACCGCTGGCATTCCTCGACGGCAAGGACACATTGGGCAAGATCGGCGGCACGGCTGGCAACGACACGTTCATCAATATTCCTGCGACCGCCGGTGCCAATGGCCTCAATTACAACTTCGGCGAGTTAACTCCGGCTAGCATTGCCGGCTTCATTTATCTGGATACCAACAACAACGGTCTGTTTGAACTGGGTGAAACACCGAGCGGCGGCATTGATGTGCAACTCACTGGCAAAGATGATCTTGGTAATCCGGTGAACTTAACCAAGACCACACTTGCCGATGGCTCGTACTTCTTCGACTTGTTGCGACCGGGCACATACAAAGTCGCGGAAATCACGGAGCCGGCGAGTTCGTTGGACGGCATCAGCACACCGGGAATCCAATTCGGTGGAACTGGAGTGACCGACGCGATCACCAACATTCTGATCACGGTTGGCGGCAAAGGGACCAACTACAACATTGCTGACGTACCACAGGCGAGTCTCTCGGGCTTCATTTGGGAAGACGCCAACAACAACGGCAAGTTCGATATCGGCGAGACGCCCATCATTGGCGCGACGGTGGACCTGTCCGGCTTTGATGATCTCGGCACCGTCATACTCATGACAGCGTTCACGGATGCGACTGGCAAATACGAGTTCAATAACCTGCGGCCCAGCGATCCCAGCGGCTATGTACTCATCGAAACTACGCCAACTGGCTACCTCGACGGCAAAGACTCCCTCGGCAGCCAAGGCGGCACTTTGGCCAACGATGTCATCAGTGGCATCGTTCTCAAGTCCGGCGTCCAGGGCGTCAACAACAACTTTGGCGAATTGGTGCCCGCCAGCATTGCCGGCTTCATTTACATCGATGCCAACAACAACGGCCTATTCGAGCTGGGCGAAACGCCATCGTCCGGCATCACGGTGCAATTGACGGGCATCGATGACTTGGGCAAAGCTGTTAATCTCAGCAAGAATACGCTGGCAGATGGCTCCTACTTCTTTGACTTGTTGCGGCCGGGCACATACGCCGTAACGCAAATTGCCGAGCCAGCGGGCACACTCGACGGAAAGAGCACAGTCGGCACATCATTCGGCGGCACGGCCGTCACGGACGCCATCAACGGCATTACGATTCCGCCGGGCGGCGTTGGCGTCAATTACAACATTGCCGACCTTTTGCCATCGAACCTTTCGGGATTTGTCTGGGACGACGCCAATAATAACGGTACCTTCGACCTTGGTGAATCAGCCATCGTCAGCACATCGGTGACGCTCACGGGCAAAGACGACTTAGGCAACACGGTCAATATCACAGTCATGACCGATGGTGCCGGCAAATACGAGTTCAAGAACCTGCGCCCCAGCGATACCACAGGTTACACCATCACTGAAGCTCAGCCAGCGACGTTCTTTGACGGAAAGGACTCGCTTGGCACGCAGGGCGGTTCGTTGGCCAACGACGTCATCAGCAAGATCGTCCTCAATCCCGGCATCAATGGTACGAACAACAACTTCGCCGAGTTGAAGCCGGCCGCCATTGCCGGGTTTATTTATCTCGATGGCAATAACAACGGCCTCTTTGAGCTAGGCGAATCGCCGTCGGCCGGCATTGCGGTGCAGTTGACAGGCACCGATGACCTGGGCAACTTGATCAATCTCAGCAAGAACACACTTGCTGACGGGTCTTATTTCTTTGATTTGTTGCGACCGGGCAACTACACGATCACGGAAGTCGGGCAGCCCGCAGGCACATTCGACGGCAAGAGCACGCCGGGCACGGTGTTCGGAGGCACCGGCACCACCAACAAGATCAGCGGCATCGTGGTGACGCCGGGCGGCAATGGATTCAATTACAACATCGCCGATTTGGCGGCGTCGAGCCTGGCCGGTGTGGTCTTCTTCGACCCAAACGGGAACGGCACGCAGGATAAAGGCGAACCCGGCATCGGCGGTGTGACTATCACGCTCACCGGTATCGACGTCAACGGCAAGAATGTCAGCACGACAACAACGACCCTAATTGATGGTTCTTATTCCTTCCCCGGGCTTGTCGGCGGCAACTACACGATCACCGAAACTCAGCCGACGCTGTATGCCGATGGTCAGGATAAGGCTGGCAACCTCGGCGGCACCGCAAGCAATGATTCGACTTCGTTGACGCTGCCAAGTGGCGCGACCGGCACGGGATATACGTTTGCCGAAGTGGGTCGTGACATTTCGGGTTCCGTGATCTTCGACCGGGACCGCGATGGCATCATTGATGCCGGTGAACCGGGTCTCGGCGGGCTGACTGTCACGCTTCGTGACAGCAAGAACAACGTGATCGCCACCACAAAAACCGCGAGCGACGGCAGCTATGCGTTTTCGCAGCAGTTGCTGATGGACTACACCGTCGATGCTCAATTGGCGACCGGCTACAAAGCCGTGCTACCGTTGACCGCTGCGGTGACGCTCACCAGTGCCGGCATCAATGGCTTAAACTTCTTCCAGACGCTGGCGTCACTGCAAGGCGTGGTCTATCGCGATTTCAATCTTGATGGCAAACGAGGCGGCGCAAGCGAGACCGGCATCGCTGGCGTGACCGTCACGCTGACAGGCACCGATGCGAACAATGCGTCGGTCAACAAGACAACGGTTACCGCCGCCGATGGAAGCTTCGCCTTCATCGACTTGTTGCAGGGCACGTACACCCTGACAGAAACACAACCCCCTGCACCGTTCGCTCCGAATGGCATCTATGACGGCTTCAATGCGATTGGAACTTCAGGCGGCACGCTGGGAGCTCAGGGCACGAATGTCATCAGCGGCATTAATCTGGGCGCGGGGCTTGATGGCATTAACTATCTATACGGCGAGATTCCGCCGGCCGATCCGTTTGGATACGTGTGGGTTGACGCCAATGATAATGGCATGCGCGAAGTCGGCGAGCCTGGCATTCCCGGCGTGCAAGTCACTATCACTGGCACGGCGTTTTTTGGCACGCCGCTGGCCCGGCCACTTGTCGGCAGCGATCTCCCGGGCGGCAGCCTGACGGTCTTCACCGATGCCACCGGCCGCTATGAATTCACGCCGATGCCACCGGGCCTCTATGCAATCACCGAGAAACAACCGGCCGGCTTCGTCGATGGCAAGGAACAAAACGCGGACACGGCCGGGCCGTTTACCGTGGTCGTTGGAAATGACTCGTTCTCGAATATCGAACTGTCACCGAACCCTGTCCGCGGACCATTCAACTTCGGCGAAACTTCATCGTCGTCTTTTCTGGCCGGCTCGGTGTTTCTGGACCTCAACCAGAACGGCATCTTCGATCCCACTGATAGCGGAATTGGCGGTGTGCTCGTCCGTTTGACCGGCACCGACGTACTCGGCCAGCCGGTTTCTCGCAACTACGTCACCGGAGTCAGCGGCAGTTACAGCTTCACTGGCTTGTTGCCCGGCACCTACACGATCTCCGAAACACAGCCCAGCGGAGTCAACGACGGGCTGGACTACATCGGCACGGCGGGCGGCATTGCTGGCAACGACGTGTTCTCCAGCATCGTCATCGGTCCAGGGGCATCCGGTCGTCTCTACAACTTCTCCGAGTTGCTGCCGACGCAACTTCCATCCAAGGAACAATTGCTAGCTTCATCGAAAGCACTCGGCGCTGTGGTCAATGGGTTGGTAGCGTCGAATCTGTCTATGAACCCGAACTTCACCAACTCACCGGCCGTGACGAAAGTCGCGCCCACTGTGCCGCCTCGATTTGTGGCGACCGGCACCGGTCCTGGCGGTGGTCCGCATGTCCGCGTTTACGACTTTGCCACCGGCGTGGAGCGGTTCAACTTCTTTGCTTACGCCGCGAGCTTCCAAGGCGGAGTCCGCGTGGCGACGGGTGATGTCAACGGCGATGGCACGCCGGATATCATTACCGGCCCAGGTGTCGGCGGCAGCCCGCATATCCGCATCTTCAATGGTGTGAACGGCAGCATTATCAACGAGTTCATGGCCTTCGATCCATCATTCATCGGCGGCGTGTACGTCGCGGCCGGCGACGTCAATGGCGATAGCACCAACGAAGTGATCGTCGCGGCTGGCGAAGGTGGAGGGCCGCACGTTCGCATCTTCGATGGCGTGAGCGCCACGATTGTGGCTGAACGATATGTGTTCATTCCGAGCTTCACCGGCGGCGTTCGCGTGGCGGCCGGCGATTTGAATGCGGATGGCAAAGCCGATGTGATAGTCGCAGCCGGCCCGGGCGGCGGACCACATGTTCGCGCTTTCTCAGGCAGCAGCGCGACGCTGCTACAGGACTTCTTTGCCTTCGACGCCAGTTTCCACGGCGGCGTCTATGTGGCGGCAGGCGATGTGAATGGCGACGGCAACTCGGACATCATTACAGCGGCTGGTGCCGGCGGCGGGCCACACGTCCGCGCTCTGAGTGGTACAAATCTCGCTCAGTTGGCCAGCTTCTATGCGTATCCGTCAAACTTCCTTGGAGGCGTCACGGTTGGTACACGCGATATCAATGGCGATGGCCGAGCGGACATCATCTGTGCCCCGGCGTCGAACTCGCCTGCGTACCTACGAATCGTCAACGCGAACACCGGTGACGATCTGGATGCGTTCCTGGGTTACGACGCGAATTTCCGCGGCGGTGCGTGGGTTGGGTAATGATCGGAACTTCAGCGTAGGGTGGGTCGAGTACTCGAGACCCACCAAAGCGACCGGCTCATTGCTCAATACTTGACGGCGAAGCCGAGGGTCAGGCCCTGTGCCCAGAAGTCGGTGCCGTGGAAGTTGAAGCCGGGGCGTCGGGCGTCGCTTTGACCGGC
>JANLTA010000200.1:0-5673 GCA_031362705.1 Gemmataceae bacterium
CTGGTCGAATTGTCGGTGTTGGGCACCGCGTCGTTCACGGCGGCCCTCGATTCCATGGTCCCGTGGTGGTGACACCGAGTATCCTCAAGGAGCTTAAAGAACTGACGCCACTGGCACCACTGCATCAGCCGCACAATCTTGCTCCCATCGAAGCAATTTTCGAACGAATGCCGGACGTGCCGCAGGTGGCTTGCTTTGATACCAGCTTCCATCGCGGCCACTCGGCAGTTGCCAGCCTGGTGCCATTGCCTCGCGATCTCTGCAAGGGCGGAGTGGAGCGATATGGCTTTCACGGACTTTCGTACGAGTACATTGCATCAGTTCTCCCGGAGGTCGCGCCGGACATCGCGAGAGGCCGAGTCATCGTCGCTCATTTGGGGAGCGGCGCTAGCATGTGTGCCATGCATCATGGCAAAAGTGTAGACACGTCCATGAGCTTCACGGCCATGGATGGACTGTGCATGGGCACACGTCCCGGTGCGCTCGATCCCGGCATTGTGTTGTATCTGTTTCAGAAGCTGGGCCTTTCGACTCAGCAAGTCGAGGACATTTTGTACAAGAAATCGGGGCTGATCGGTATTTCCGGAATTAGCAACGACATGCGTGACCTACTCGGCCGCAAAGAACCACAGGCACAGCTTGCCATCGATTACTTTGTTTATCGTGCGACCAAAGAGATCGGCGCGCTGGCCGCGGTTTTGGGTGGCGTCGATGCCTTGGTGTTTACGGCGGGCATCGGCGAAAACTCGGCCGAAATCCGTGGACGCATCAGTAACGCTTCCGCGTGGCTGGGAGTTGAACTGGACACCGAAGCGAATGCCGCCAACCGCACTCGAATTTCGACGCCGCAAAGCAAAGTGTCGGTCTGGGTCGTGCCGACAAACGAAGAACTCATGATTGCCCGACACACAAGTACACTTCTGGGACTGAATTGAGAGGAACCACACGATGGTCGCTCTCAATTTCGCCGACAATATGGCCTAGCGCGAAGGTGAGAAAGAGTACTCCTCCGGCGCTAGGCTCGAATTTACTGAAATCCGACCAATCACTTCCCTGTTCGTTTGAATTCCAGACCTGGATCGCCTTTAGTGGCACCGACGATGTCGGCGTGGAGGTTGTCCGCCCCGGCCTGTTTGAGTTCCAGGAGCATGGTGCCGCCGCCGTCCGGTTGCATGGCCAGGCTGTTGCCATCCATGGCATAGACGCCTTTGACCTCTTGCTTGGGTCCACCCTTGGAAAAGCTCCACGTGAATGCGCCTTCTTTCGTCAGTGACATTTCGTACTTGGCGTTTTTCCCGCCCGATGCAGCCCATGTTCCGACCACTGCATCATTTGGCACAGCAGGTGGAGATGTGATGACCGTCGTCGCACCCGTCGGCCTGTCCGATGGTGACATCGATTGCAGGAGATAAGCCGCGACCGAGTCTTTCGGTTGCTGGGCCACGACTTTCTTCAATTCGCTGATAGCAGGTTCATTCTGACCAATCGTGATGTAGTGATAGGCCGCGAGGAAATGGGCATCGGCGGCGTTGGGATTTTTGCCGACATAGGCCTCGAGCGCGCGGAGTTGCGTGGTGTACGTTGCCGGATCGGCGTACATTCCACTCAACGTCGTCCAATCCCAACCCGGTCCGACAGCCAGGACCGCGTTCATGACCGCTGCCGCTTCTTTGTAGCGCTGTAGCGCAAAGAGACATAAGGCACGAAACTCCTGAATCACCGCATCTTTGGGCATTTTTGACACTGCACTGTCGACATGCAACAGCGCTTCGGGATATTTGCCGTTGTAAAAGTCGGTGCGCGCTTCATCGAATTTATCAAGCGAATATTGAGAAACGCCTGGCGGCAACGGCGCTGCACCGGCCGCGTTGGGATCATACGCGGCGAATGCAGCGGCTTGTGTTGCATCCATGGTCACCGGCTCTGAGTAGTCGGCATAACTGCCGCCTCCTCCGCTACCGCTGTCGTAATAAGGATTGCTGTAGTCGGAATAGCCATACCAGCCGGCAATACGATTCACGCCCCAGCGAGTGACGCCCATAGCCGCTGCGACGGGGTGTTCGCTCCACATGTGGTCCCACCAGGTGCCGGCGTTGCCGTGCCAGTTGCCGTTGTGCCAATTACCGTGATAACCATAGTGGTCGTTGTGATAGTTCTGCCAGTCTTCCCGCCGCTGGTTTTGATGATCTTGGCGATCCTGTTGCCAAGTGTCGCGGTTTTCTTGTCGGCCGTCCTGCCGATCACCGCGGTCCCCTTGTCGCCCATCTTGTCTCTCGCCGCGGTCTCCCTGCCGATCACCTCGTCCTTGTTGCATTTGATCTTGCAGACCTTGTCGTCGCTCCGACATCGACCCTTGTAGGTTTCCCGCGCCAGCAAACCGATCGCCCAACCCAGGTAGCGCTGCCGCCCCGATTGCTCCCGCCCCAATCGCTGCCGCGCCAAGTCCAGCGCCGGGCCGATTGCCAACACCGCCGGGTTGTCCAACTCCAGGTCGTGCCCCCTGTCCTGGCCCTCCGACACCGGGTCGTGCCCCTTGTCCGGGCCCTCCGACACCAGGTCGAGCGCCCTGACCAGGACCGCCTACGTTGGGGCGTGAACCGATGTCAGGCCGACCACCGGCTGGTCCTCCGCCGACACCCGGACGAGTACCGACTCCCGGGCCGCCAACATTTGGTCGGGATCCACCGCCACCGACTGATGGTCGGGTGCCTGGTGTCGGGCCGGGACGACCTCCACCGGCACCGCCGCCGGGTCGTGAGGGACTGAATGATGGTGTGCGACTCGGACCGCCACCGCCACCGCCCGGCCGAGCGCCGCCGCCACCACCAAAATTGCCGCCGCCGCCGCCGCCCGGCCGCGCGCCGCCGCCACTGAACCCGCCGCCGCCACCACCGCCCCGACCACCGCCACCACCACCGCCGCCTCCACGTCCGCCGCCACCGCCGCGTCCGCCGAATGCCTCATTGGCGCAGACGAGAAACAAAGTGGCGATGCCGATTCCAATGCAAGTTCGAAGTTTCATGGCTGTTTCTCCACGCTGTTGCCAGCGATTAGTTGTTTGGTCGGGATTTAGTTTTTGTTGGTGCCGGAAGTTGGTGGTTTGCGAACCACGCGAACTACCACATCCTCTTCGACATGGCCGCCGACCACGCGGCCGATGGATCGCCAGACATAGCGATTCTTGTCGGCCGGAATGATCGTGTTCGTTGCGGAAGCGGTTGTACCATCCGTGCGAGTGCCGGTCGCCTTGATGACCCAGCCATCGTGAGCCTGGGTCCAGATGCCTTCACCGAATCCGCCTTCAGAATCAAAAACCCAGGAATGAACACACTTGTGTAGTGCATCCCAACCGATGCGCTGATTAATGGTCATGACCGACTTGCCAGCCCTTTGTACCTGTATGTCTTGCAGCAAAAAGTTCTTGTCCGGGCTCCACCGGCATGACGTCATCACAACCGCTTCCGGCGACTCATCAATCCAGTCGCCTACCAACCAGGCGAGCGGTGCCAATCGCTCGTGATTTGTCGGCGTATCACCCTCGGCATCACGGGCCAGGGCCATGGACCACTTGCCATCGCGCTTGAGGTGAACGACGGTGTACTTGCTTAATTCAGGTTCTTCGCCAGGATCGGATATGATCTTGGTCGTTCCTACTTCGAGTGCCATATCGGACCCAACGAACTTGATCGATCCGACGGAGACGCTGATGTTTGCATTCGGACTTTCCGTGAACTGATCGGCAAAAATTGCGACGATCCTATCCCGGCCCTCGACGACGTCGCCATCGTCGGTGATGACTTTGGCATCGGGCAGAAACAACTCGCCGATGGCTTTGGCATCGTGTTTGTTGAACGCCGTGGTAAATGCCGTGACGATGGCGCGAATGGCCTGTTCTTCGGCGGCCGGCGGCTTGGTCCCGCTCTTTTCTTGAGCCAGCCCAAAGCCGAGCAAGCTCACAGCTACTACCAAACCTGCAATCAACGATGCGCGCTTCATGGTGACACTCCTTTACGGGCAACCGTGAATACAGTTTTTGGGAGATGGACTATCGGGGACGAACAGTGTGCCCTTGGGAAGGGCAAGTATATGCATTGACCATTGTCACCGGCTATCTTGGTTGACAACCTTCATTTACCTGCAGTCACGGCTTTCAATTGGCCCTGTCGAGCGCAGTCAATCGCCTGACTCAACACTCGGGCCGCCTCTTGCGAGGCGTGAAAGCCGCGGCTGTTCTCCGATTGCACAAAGTCCGTACGCCATTGTGCAGCGCGGTGCAGCTTTCTCGCTTCGGCCAGTTGTTCGTCGGTGACACCACGTTTTTTCGCTTCGCTGATTGCGGCAATTAGATCCACGCATGCGTCTTCGGCGCGATCGAGAATTTCGCGGGTTCTGCCCTGGATGGTCTCCACCCGCGCGATAATCTCCTCTTCCGGGTAGCGGTGGCAAGTCTGGCATGCGCGGTTGACGTTGAGCATCGGGCTGCGGACGTGATGGTCGCTCACTTTGACCGCCCCCTCGCGCATGTACGGCATATGGCAATCAGCGCAAGAAACTCCGCTGCGCGCGTGAATTCCCTGGCTCCACATCTCAAACTCCGGGTGCTGAGCCTTCAGTTGCGATGTACCCGCAATCTCGTGCTTCCAATCGACGAATCCAATTTCCTCGTAATAGCTTTCGATGTCGTCGGCGCGCAGGCCCTTGGACCAGGGATAAGTGACAACCTTTGAATCTTTCTTGAAGTAGTACTCCACGTGGCATTGTCCGCACACCAGGGAGCGCATTTCCTGGCGTGTGGCATCGGTATTAGGGTCGTATGGTTTGGCTCGATTGCCCGCGCGCCAGCGTCCAATACTCGGCAAGTGCGGTGCCGGCGCGTCGTTCTTGGCCAATTCCTGTATTCCCACAAGAAATGCCGGACGGGTGACGCGCAGCTGCATGGTCTGCTCGTTGTGACAATCATAGCAAGCAATCGGGTGGGCAATTAACTCTTTGCCGTCGGGGCCTTTCATGTGCCGCGCGTCCGCCAGCGACATCTTGCAAACAGTTTCAAAGCCCTTCATCACTTGTTCTTGCGGTTGGTTGTCGGGAACACCCGCTGTGCGACCCACCGCCCGGTATGCCGGGATGATAGAGGCGTGACACTGGAGGCACGCGCCGGGCTGCTGGAATTCCGTCGTCCGCCGGGTCACGTCTTGATCGGCCAGCATATAAGCGTGGCCGCGGGCTTCGCGATAATCGACTGAGAATGCATAGCCGGCATAGATCAATCGCAGGCGCGGGTCGATTTCCAGTTTGGATTTCTCTGGTCCGACGGACGACCCACGTTTGAGAAATGGTGCTTCGTTGCCTCCGTGCCGGGTGCGGTCCAGGTCCACTGTGCGCTTGTAGCTGTCGTATTGCCGCGGATAGTTCTTCCCCCACTCCGCGGGGTCAACGGTGTCGGGCGGCAGCTCGACCACGCGGAATGTCGTCTCCCGCGCTTCCCATTTCCGCGTGTAGATGCTCGAAAGTAATAACAGCGTGCCGGCAGTGATTGCGGCCGATCCAATGATCACGGCTCCATAGACGAGTGCCGAGCGCCGTCGCGACACTGGAGGGTTGGCTGGAGTATCTGGCACGTCTTTGTCTCCGTCGGGTTGAGTATCACCGAGGGCTGCCGTGGCCAACGTTGGC
>JANLTA010000223.1:0-11035 GCA_031362705.1 Gemmataceae bacterium
GCCTGCGTAGGCCTCTTGGAATCTCATTGTCCGCGTCTCCTGTAACCAACGCGCCCGGCTTATGGGTCTTTCCATATCTCACCCAAAAAACCGGACACATTACGTGCTACAGAACCGGACAACTAACTTACTCCCCACAATCCCTGCATAGGCAGCTGCCTTCGTCACGCCACTCCTTTTCTGTGGGACTCGAAGACATGCCAGCTCAACGGCGATGCATTTTTGCGCGAGGCAGCGCGGTACGGACTTCGAAGTGGGATCGCGTTACCGGTCAGAAGCGCCGCCGGAGAGAATGCTATGTTTGGCGTATGTTCACCCAGTCTTACGCTGCCAGATGGACAAGATTTGCAACTTGCGATTGGTCGAACGTATATCTTTGCCAGCTATTTTCACGAACGTTTTTTTCACAAACTCAAGGAACAGGCAGGCGCGTTCGACGCTGGATCTCCGCAAGTCACCAAACGAGAACGCGAGGTCCTTGAGCTAGCGGCTCATGGTCAATCGTCCAAGAGAATCGCTTACCAGCTAGGGTTCAGCGAAAGTACCGCCAACTTTCACATTGCCTCGATCAAGCGCAAATTCAAGGCTCGTACCCGATCGCAGGCGATCGCGCAGGCCGTGCAAACGGGACTTATACGCTGACCACTGGATACCGCCAGGCCGGGAGAACGAAAGACAGACCATGCCCAAAGGCCCGCTGATCCTGGCCGCGCGCATCGAGCGCGCCATTCTGGTCCTGCGCGGCCACAAGATTCTGCTCGATACCGACCTCGCGGCGCTCTACGAGGTGCAGACTCGGGTCCTGGTGCAGGCCGTGAAACGTAACCTGGAACGGTTCCCGGAGGTTTTCATGTTCCAGCTGACCAATCAGGAGTTTAGAGACTTGAAATCACAATTTGTGATCTCAAGTTCAGCCTCGCCTGGTTGGGGTGGTCGGCGCAGCGCGCCCTATGCCTTTACCGAGCAGGGCGTGGCCATGCTCTCATCCGTGCTCAACAGCCCACGGGCCATCGCGGTGAATATCGAGATCGTGCGCGCCTTCGTTCGGCTTAGAGAACTGATCGCCTCCAACAAGGAACTCGCCGCCAAACTCGATCAACTCGAGAAGAAGCTCATGACTCGCGACCAGGCCATCACCGAGATCATGCTCGCCATTCGCGAATTGATGGCGCCACCGGCGCCTACGAAGAAACGCAAAATTGGCTTCGTTCAGGACGAGTGATGATTGCAAATCCTTGGACGTCGTTTGATCTCGGCTCGCGCCTCTACTCAGATCATCAGGTCCCAGGTTCGAGTTCTAGGCACAGCGGGGAGTATCAAACATGGCAGTTCGGAATAAAACTCAAAAAGTAAACAAATCACGACCTCGTTATTTCATACTCCAGCTGGGGGTTATCGCTAAGTTACTGATTATTGGTGGGTGGTACTGGGATCGAACCAGTGGCCCCTGCCGTGTGAAGGCAGTGCTCTACCGCTGAGCTAACCACCCGCGCGAGAGGTGGCATTTAACCATGGCGCCTTCGCGAGGGTCAACGCCCGGACGGGCGTTTGCGCGACCCCATCGCGTACAATGCCCCCTTTTTTCAAGCGCGTCTTGCAATGGTTCGTACCCGTTTTGCTCCCAGCCCCACCGGCTATCTGCATATTGGCGGCGCGCGCACCGCGCTGTTTTGCTGGGCCTATGCGCGCAAGACTGGCGGTAAATTCATCTTGCGCATAGAAGACACCGATGTCGAACGCTCCACCCAGGCTTCTACGCAAGCCATTCTGGATGCCATGGCATGGCTTGGGCTGGATTACGACGAAGGTCCGTTCTATCAGATGCAGCGGCTCGATCGCTATCGGGCTGTCGCGCGGGAATTGATCCGCAGCGGCAAGGCTTACCCTTGCTACGCCGGCAAACCGGAACTCGACGCCATGCGCGAAGACCAGCGCAAGCGCGGGCTGAAGCCGCGCTACGACGGCCGCTGGCGGCCGGAGAATGCCCAGGGCAAATCGCCGCCTTCCGGAGTTCAGGCGGTCATCCGCTTTCGCAATCCCGATCATGGCGACGTGACCTGGGATGATCTGGTCAAGGGGCCGATCTCGATTTCCAATCAAGAGCTCGACGACGTGGTGATTCTGCGCGGGGACGGCGTGCCGACCTACAATTTCGGCGTGGTAGTAGACGACTGGGACATGCACATGACCCATGTCATACGCGGCGACGATCATGTCAACAACACACCAAGGCAGATCAATATTTTCAACGCGCTCGGCGCGCCCTTGCCGCGCTTTGGCCATATCCCCATGATTCTTGGCGCCGATGGCGAGCGTTTGTCGAAACGTCACGGCGCCGTAAGTGTCATGCAGTATCCGGAAGAGGGCTATCTGCCGGAGGCGTTGCTCAACTACCTCGCCCGTCTGGGCTGGGGCCACGGCGATGCGGAGATCTTTACAACCGAACAATTCATCGAGTGGTTTACGCTTGATGCAGTGAGTCGCTCCCCGGCGAAGTTCGATCCGGACAAACTGAAGTGGTTGAACGCGCACTACATCAAGCAGGCCGATGAGGCACGGTTGGCCGAACTGGCGTTGCCCTTCCTCAAGCGGGCCGGTTGCGATACCGGCATCGGTCCCGATCTGCGTGCGGTGTGCGCTTTGCTCAAAGACCGGGCCGCCACCATCGAAGAGCTCGCCGATGCGGGCGTGTATTTCTACCGTCACCTGCATCCGGCGGCGGAATTGCGTGCTCAACATTACACTGCGGACATTCTGCCGGCGATAAGAGCCGTGCGCGCAAAGCTGGTCACGGCGGACTGGAACCGGATCGCACTCGGGGTGGCCATCAAGGAGGTCATCACGGCACACGCGATAAAGATGCCGAAACTCGCCATGCCGTTACGAGTCATGGTCACCGGGACGGCACATACACCTTCGATTGACGCCGTGCTGGAACTGGTCGGACGCGAGGAGGTGCTGCGGCGTCTGGATGCGGAGCTGACGCACTTTCCCGCGGGATAGCGCGGCGTTTCAGGCCCGGAAAATAAAAACGCCACCGCATGGGTGGCATTTTTATGGTCTGGCGTCCCCAAGGGGATTCGAACCCCTGTTACCGCTGTGAAAGAGTTGTATCTTAGACTTCTACAAACATAGAAAAAAACATAACCCCTCGTCAACCCTTGCAATTAGCCCATCTTCAGCTATCCTTGTCTAAGTGCGTTTGGGAATGTCTGGCTGACATTTGACTGACACGGACTGACACGGAGGCCAAAAATGGCAAGAGCGTCTCGGGATGCAAGGCTGGAAACCCGCACTTCAAGGCTGAAGCTCGCTAGAGGAAAGCGATTTTTTGCCCCCGTTACGGACAATCTTTCCTTGTGCTATCGGCGCACGGCGGACGGCTACGGCACCTGGGCCGCGCGGATTCGGGATGCCGTTTCCGGGCGGGAGTCTCTCGCGAAGCTGGGCGCGGCGGACGATCACGCCGACGCGGATGGACAAGCGATCCTCACCTATCGGCAAGCACAGGAAAAGTGCCGGGAGCAATTCAAGGCCATTGCGACAAACGGCAAGCCCGTGACCGTATCCGATGCGGCGACGCGTTACCTTACTTGGTATCGCGAGCACCGCAAGGCTTTCCGGGAAACCGAAGCGACGATCAACGCACATATCCTGCCTGTATTCGGCGAACGGCTAGTCAGTGACCTTCGCACCCCCGAAATTCGCGCTTGGCTGGAGCGCATAGGTACCAAGGCCGCGCGCAAGCGCACTGCCATAGGCCGCAAGCAGCAATTCCGGGACAAACCCGCCAGCGAAGATGCCAAGCGCGCGCGCAAGTCAACGGCGAACCGTGTCTTGACCGTATTGAAAGCGATTCTTAATCGCGCCTTCGAGGATGAATTTGTGTCCGATAATTCCCCTTGGCGTCGCGTGAAGCCCTTTGAGAATGCGGACGAGCCGATTGTGCGCTTTCTCACCGAGGACGAATCCAAGCGGCTTATCAATGCATGCAGGTCCGATTTGCGCCAGATGGTGAAGGCTGCGCTGCTGACGGGCGCGCGTTACAGCGAGCTTGCGGGACTGACCGTCGCCAACGTCAACATCGGCACCGGCAGCGTCTTTATCCAACCCTCAAAAAGCGGGCGCGGGCGTCACGTTCCACTTTCCCCGGCAGGTCTGGATTTCTTCAAGTCTGCGACGGCGGGAAAGATCGGGTCGGACTTGGTTTTTGTCAAAGCGGACGGCTCACAATGGGCGAAAAACCATCATGTCCGCTTGCTCGCGGATGCGTGCCGTATTGCCAAGATCACACCGGCAATCGGCTTTCATGAGGCAAGACATACCTACGCCTCGCTGCTGGCACAAGCAGGTGCGGACCTGCTCACGATTTCCAAGCTACTCGGGCATGCCGACACCAGAATCACGAGCCGGCACTATGCGCACTTGTGCGACCGTACCTTGGCCAATGCCGTGAATACGTTGCTGCCGAGCTTTGGGCATCAGAATGAAGCCAAGGTTGTCGGCATCCGATGACCCCCCCGGGTGGGGTTGCCCCCCGCCCCCCCCTTTTTGGAGACAGCAAATGACGGGTGCAGCATCATTCCCACATCAGAGGGAAAATGAAAAAAGGTGGGTTATTTCATTCTCGTGGGTTTGTCTCGTCCGACCACTCAATTTGAAGCAAAGCAACCGTATTAACTCTGACGAAACCCTTTAATTACCCACGACACCGCAACGCCCAGCAGATAAATCAGAGCGACGGGTACAAACCAGACAAGAAAAACTATTCCAATGAACCGAACGCGCTTGCTTGCCGAGTCGTGAGCAAATTTCGCTTCTACAGATGAGAAATCGACTCGCCCCGCGTACTTCGCATGGAGTCTGGCAATTTCTTGCTCCAAGGCCTCTTGACCCTGGGGTATACCCCCGAATTCCGACGGCAGAGGCCGTCCTTGCAGAACAAAGTCTGGATCACTTTTTAGATATTTTTTAACTAGGGCAAGGGAACCGCCAAAGCGCTCGCCCTGTAAATTTTCTCCATACGAGGGCGGTTGCGGGTACAAAAACGCGGATACAGTTGCGACGCCAAACAAGTAGATAACGGAGACGAGCAAATAGAGTCGATGCCATCCATTGAGTCGAGAAGTTTTGGCCATGACTAGTGCTTTCAGATCTCCAAATATTGTATGCAGTGCTTACTGTCATTCAGGCGCAGCAATATTACCGCCGTGGGCTTCTACTTTTCGAATGTTCGTCAATGCCTGATTGGAACCGGACAGTCCAGTTTTCGCGCCCGATTTAGCTCTGATTTCGCTATTTTGCCTTGCCTAGGCAATACTCTTACAGGATAGATCACGCCAAGCTCTAGCCTTTGGCCGGGCGAAAAGCAGGAAACCCTTGCCTGCCTGGGCTGGGCGTCCAGTTCAAGGGATTGCGTGAAGGGACGCTATGACTACTCACGGACGCGGACGGTTTTCAAAAGAGAAAGACGAAGACCGCAAAGAACATTTCAGCGCGACATGGGCACGAGCGGATACAGATGGTCCGATTGAAGACGGCACACAACCCGAACTTACCCGTGCCCTATCGGAAGCTGTCTTTAGTGTCGAAAACGGTTTCGCCCTGCCGAAATCATTGACTAAAGCGCTTCTCGTATATCTAAGAAAGAAAGATCGAAAGCGAATGGACCTTTGCATTTTCCACGAAGTAATTTCGGCGGTGGAGCAGGGTCATGCCGCTTCCAAGGTCTCATCTTCTGGGAAAACCGCCTTTGAATCCGCGGCAGAAAGATTCAAAGTCGGGGCAGACAACATCGAGAGAATCTACAACAAGGTCAGAGCAAATCAGCGAGCAGAAGGAAATCCTACAAAAAAGCAAAAACCCTAGGTTTTTCTATAACTTGAAGCTGTTCAAAATCGCTGTGCCTAACCAAACAAGGAAAAGCCACAGTGGAACAGCAAGCCTTCTCAATTCCCACCTTTTGCGCGGTGCATTCAATTAGCCGTGCCCTGTTTTACATCCTGCTCAAAGAAGGTCGTGCGCCCGCCGTCATGAAAGTCGGTCGGCGGCGGCTGATCACCCCCGAGGCGGCAAGTGCCTGGCGCGAACGCATGACCCGCGAATCTACGCCTGCACCGGAAGGGATGACAAAGTGAGCGCGCCGACTCTCCCAGACGTGGCGCGCTCGCTTCTAAAGGGACTGATAGTCTCCCTTGCAAGTACTGGTCTCATGTCACAGACCGACGCCGACAACCTAATAACACTGCTAGGCCTTTCAGATGCGTGACGCCGGTAGATTCGAGCGCGATGCGCTACCCAATTCAGCGAACTACTACGCCGACCGCGCGGCACTGCGCCTCATCGGGCGCGGGTGTTGGCGCTCTGCCCTGTGTCCTTTCCACGACGACACCCGCCCCAGTCTGCGCATCAATATCGAAACTGGCGCATACCGCTGCATGACGTGCGGTGCAAAAGGCGGCGACATACTCGACTTCCACCGGCAACGGCACGGATTGTCATTCCTACAGGCTGCGCGTGATCTTGGCGCATGGAGGGCCGCGTAATGGCCGAAACCCCCAAGCAGGCGGCTCACCGCATCGCCACAGCCGCGATACGGAATGAATGGAAAGCCGAGGCCCTGCACACCTATACGAACGCAGATGGCAAGCCGATCTACTGGCGCATTCGTGCGCGGTTGTCGGATGGTTCGAAGTGGATTCGCCCCATGCGATTAAATATACAAACGCAAGCATTTGAACTCGGCGAACCGGAGTTCCCGGCGGGCAAGCCGTTATATCGGCTGCATGAACTCGCGGCGCATCCCGGTATGCCAGTCTGGTTTGTAGAAGGCGAGAATTGCGCCGACGTACTCGCGAAGCTCGGCGTGCTGGCAACAACGGCGGGCAGCGCATCCAGCGATGACCGCGCCGACTTCTCCCCGCTTGCCGGCAGTGCAGTGACGCTGTGGCCAGACTGCGACATGGCGGGCTTCGAACACATGGCACGCGTATCGGCGAAACTCGCTGCGCTGGGCTGCGCGGCCGAAACCCTCGACGTGAAGGCGCTAGGTCTGCCGGATAAAGGGGATTGTGTGGACTGGCTGCATGCCCATGCAGGCACGAGGACGGCGGATTTGGCGACACTGCCGCGTTTGTGCAGTCGATCCGAAACAGCAACCACGCGGGAAGGATCGCAGTTTGTCGATACCGTGGAGCTAATCGACGGCGCCAGCATTAAGCCCGAACGGATACGCTGGTTGTGGAACGGATACATGGCGCGAGGCAAACTTCACGTTTTGGCGGGCGCACCCGGCACCGGCAAGACCATGATCGCCCTGGCGCTGGCGGCGACGGTATCGACGGGCGGGCGCTGGCCGGATGGCACGCGCTGCGAACCCGGCAACGTGCTTGTCTGGAGTGCCGAGGATGACGTTGCCGATACCCTCGTGCCGCGCCTGATTGCAATGGGCGCGGACATGCACAAGATTCGATTCGTCGGCGACAAGTCCACGCTGGAAGGTCGCGAACCCTTCGACCCGGCGCGGGATATGCCGGTGCTGTTGCGCGTGGTGGCCAATGGCGGAGAAATCAAGCTGCTGATCGTTGACCCGATTGTGTCCGCCGTGGCGGGCGACTCCCACAAGAACGCCGAAGTCCGGCGCGGACTGCAACCGCTGGTTGATGTCGGGCAAAAGCTCGGCGCAGCGGTACTGGGTATCTCGCATTTCAGCAAGGGCACGGCGGGCCGTGAAGTCACCGAACGCGTTACCGGCAGTCTTGCCTTTGGCGCATTGGCGCGCGTGGTGTTGGCGGCGGCAAAGCGCTCGGACGATGAAGGCGGCGGACGTATTCTTGCGCGGGCGAAATCGAACATCGGGCCGGATGGTGGCGGATTCACCTACGATTTGGCGCCGGGAACTGTGCCGAATCACCCTGGAATCGAGGTGCATGTGCTCCAGTGGGGCAGCGCCA
This sequence comes from Gemmataceae bacterium, assembly GCA_031362705.1. GTDB lineage: Bacteria > Planctomycetota > Planctomycetia > Gemmatales > Gemmataceae > JAIBBI01. The sequence goes on from JANLTA010000223.1 coordinate 7,953, forward strand.
TCGAGGGCAGCGCCCGGGAATTGCTGGCAAGCGCTGAGAATGTGGGCGACTCCGAAGGGCACAGTGCAGCGAATGAGGCAGCAAGCTGGCTCGACACCATGATCGACGAAGAGGGCGGGCAGGTGGACCGGCGGGCCGTAATGCGGGCGGCGAACGCCATGGGTTTCAAGGAACGTACTGTCCATCGAGCACGCGAAACACTTGGGCTGATCGTTGAGCAAACAGGATTCGGCAAGGACAAGCGCAGCATGTGGAAGCGCGGGGAAACGTCCATGCGTGCCGAATCTGCTCATGCGTGCCAAGCCGAAAGTCTGGCAAATATGGGGATTCTTGGCACGCATGGCACGATTGAAGGCTCTGCCGCCGTGATTGAGGTAGACATATGACCCCGGCAACGATCATCAAGCAGGCCCGGGCGGACGGAGTAACGCTAGCCCTGTCACCAACCGGCAGCATCAAGGCGGTGGGTCACGGTGAGGCAGTCAACCGCTGGTTGCCGGTGATCCGAGAATACAAGGCTGAACTGGTGAACGAACTGCGGGCGGCGAACGATGGTGCATATGACGCGCGACCAGCCCCCGAATCCGAAGCCCGCCGACAGCGCGCGCTTGCCATGCTGGCCGAGCGGCCGGGTCTCAAGTACGCCGTGGTAGTGGATGATCCGGACGCCGATCCAGTAGTACTTGCATTGGCGATCCGGGACCGAGGAACTTGCGAGCTTCGTATTCCACTCGATCGCTATGACGGCGCTCTGCTTCTCGATCTACTTGAACAGTACGGGGGCGCGCTTCATTGAAAATAGAAACGTCTCGATGAATGCTCGAATTCGCATGTCCAGTATTGAATCATTAGTGAAACGCCTGGAAATTGACTTGCCCTCCCATTTTCCCGACAAGCCGGATGAGCCAGTACCTGCAGCGACCAATGTACGTGATGTTACTCTCTGGAGGGGACGTCTCGAAATCCCCATCAATCATTTTCACAGTACCTGAACCGTCTGCGTATTTGCAGCTCCAGTTCTCTTTATTGCGGACTACACAGTCAGAAAGGGGCAACGGGCCGTCGTTGTCCTCCTCATTCCAGTAAACGACGCGCTGCTGATCTGGATAGACTTTATATCCAGTTCGACCCAATGAATGAATCGACTTGGAGCACTGCCAACTGTTTCCTTTTCCTTCGCAAATTACCGGATAGACGAAGACTTCCTGACTAGAAGACAGCGAATCAGAGACGACACCGAATACTACGAAACCAGCAATGAACGAAAGCAGACCAGCAATATAACTCAGCGTTGATTCCATCTGCCCCCCCTCTCAACTAGTCGGAGCTGCCGACCGACAACCACTCATCGAGCGTTGCGTCTTCTAACTTGAAGCCAAGCGTAGTGCTTTGGTATCGGTCGTCGCAAGCGAATGGCTTTCCGCGATTTAGATAATTCTTCCTATTGATTTCGTAGAATGCAAACATATGATGCACTTGATTCGGGACGTATCGGTTTGAAAAGAAAAGCGGAACAATGCGCTTCGCTCGACGTTCGCACGCTACATCGCAGAGGCATGCTCATTCCCTCTCGCTACGCGTGCTGGCAGTGGACAACTACGCACACCGGTAAGCCGTGGGGCGCAATTGCGATCAAAGCAGAATCGGACGAGTTGCGCCTAATCTACTCGCTATCCGCGGACGATGATGAGCCGAAAAGTCTGAATTACCCCGTGCGCATGACTCGAACGTCGTGTCAGTTCGGCGGATTCCGCGTCTGGTTCAATTGCCCCGGCAATGGCTGTGGGAGGTGCGTAGCCAAGCTCTACCTCAAGGAAAGCCTTTTCCTATGCCGACAGTGCGCACGCGTTGCCTACGCGAGCCAAAGCCGTGGGCCGCGTGACCGCGCGTATTCTCGGGCATTCAGAATCCAACGGCGGCTAGGTGGTGAAATGGGCGCGGCGTTCGGTCTGCCTGACAAACCCATCGGGATGCATTGGGAGACGTACGAGGGACTTTGCTACGAGTATGTTTTTGCAATGGACAAAGCCGACGAGTACCTCAGCAACGCACTGTCGCGCATTCTTTCTACCGGAATTTCGAACCGGGACGGAACGCCCGGCTGACATTTGACTGACACCTCCGAAAATACAAGGGGTTGCACGAGGCAACCCATTGTATTTTATGGCGTCCCCAAGGGGATTCGAACCCCTGTTACCGCCGTGAAAGGGCAGTGTCCTAGGCCTCTAGACGATAGGGACTTTCAAACTCTTTGCTTCGTGGTGGAGGTAAGCGGGATCGAACCGCTGACCTCTTGCATGCCATGCAAGCGCTCTCCCAGCTGAGCTATACCCCCACGAAAGGGGCGCATTATACGGGCCGCATTTCCCTCTGTAAAGAATGGGAAACAGCTCTATCGCGGATAGTGCGGGAGCTCCGAATCGATTCGCCGAAGCACCTCATCCCGGCCCATCAACTCCAGCACCGCATCGATCGAAGGGGTGTGCCGCGTACCCGTCAGCATCGCGCGCAACGGCATCGCCAGTTTTGCCATCTTCAGCGAGTGCGCGGTGATAATCTCCTTGATCGCCGCGCTCAACCCCGGCCGGGCCCATTCGGCCGAAGCCAGTTTGTCGCGCAACGCCTTCATCGCGGGCAGGATATCGGCCGTGTAGTATTGCGTTCGCAACTCATTGGCCGGATGAAGTTGCCGGTAGAAATATACGGCCGCGTCCGCGAGTTCCTCGATGGTGCTGACCCGGTCTTTGAGCAAGGCGCAAACCGCGCGCAGATCGGGGGCACTTGCCGGGTCGCAACCGGCAATCTTCAGGAACGGCGCCGCCAGTTCAGCGAGTCGTACATCATCCGCCTGCTTGATGTATTGCGCGTTCAGCCACTTCAATTTTTCCGGATCGAATTTCGCGGAAGAGCGACTCACTGCCTCCAGAGAAAACCATTCGACGAATTGCTCGCGCGTAAACATCTCCGCGTCGCCGTGACCCCAGCCGAGCCGCGCAAGGTAGTTCAGCAGCGCTTCCGGAAGATAGCCCTCCTCCAGATACTGCATGACACTGACGGCGCCGTGGCGTTTCGACAGCCGCTCG
>JANLTA010000226.1:0-6374 GCA_031362705.1 Gemmataceae bacterium
GACGACTGAGTACCTTTCGCAGGGACGCTAGACGACGAATCAAACCTACAAACCGGACGCCAATAAACGGGAGCGCGAATGGAATGTCAGCCAATGTAGTTCGAGACCCCAAATTGGAAGCGCGCGACAAATGGATTTACAAGAGCGTTTGCAATGTCGCTATGCAATTAGGCGAGATAAAAGGCAATCTGCGGATTAAGATCGGGTCGCAAAAGCCCGGTAAACGTTGGTCCATGATAACGTCTGTGCAAGGCATCCGACGCGCAGCAAACAAATATGCAGAACGCAACCACCTTGACGCGCCGCCTTCTCGAAAAAACAAGTGAGCGCTAACTGAGCGCGCTTAATCGCGCTCAATTCAATTCATTGCGGCGCACCGGTAGTTGTTTGTACTGTGGCGGAATGATAAACGCATCGACATCCATCGGGTTCCACCCTCACACGCTGACCCCGAGAAACGCCGCGCGAATGCTTGGGGTAGGTCGCGCTGAATTCCGGAGGCTCAAAGCGTCGGGCCAGTTGGGGCCAATGCCGATATTGCTTGGCACACGATGCCCGCGTTATCGCGCTGAGGAATTACGTCAGTGGATAGAAGCCGGTTGCCCTGACCATGAGACTTGGCAACGCATGAAGTTTCCGAGCGCTAGCAATTCCGTCTCGCAATAGTCGTTCGCTCGCTGCATGGTGAGTCGCTAACCAATGGCGAGCGACTGCTCCGGGCGCTGACGGTTCCGGCTCGCCGAAGACAGCCGAAACCGTCGAAGTCGTAATACAAGAGGAGTTAACAGTAGCGGAATCCAAGCGGCGATGAAGAAACCGACTATTTATCTCGATACGAGCTTTATCTCGGCGTTCTGGTATGACGGTGCCGACTTTCACGCACAAAACCACTGGTCGCCGTTTCGGTTACACCCCTTGCAGTACCGCCGTGCCTACGTCCAATTCCACTTTGGACACGATGAAACCGGCCGTTTGAACCATTGCCACAGCCGAACGAATCGCGTCTTCTAGTGAGGCCGCTTCCCTATCGAAGTGAATCCAGGCCAGGCCATCGCAGGCTGTCGGCGTTCCGTCGTCGCAACCAGCCGCGAACAGTCGATCCGCTTGATCATCAGTCAGCTCGGAAACATCCTTCAAGATGACATCAAATTCATACGTCTTCATGTACGTCGCTCCAAAGTTCGATGAGTCGCCTAGTGCGGACAAGCGGCGACGCGACGCCGAATGTAGCGGGCATGGTTTTCGGGCACGCGCGGCGTACTGTAAACGCTGATGATGCAACTGCCACGCGCTTGCCCCGAGCAGTATAGTCGCCCCCAGGCATGAGCTCGTGGGCCGGATTTCACCACACGCCAACCATTTTCGAGGGCATTATCGATGGCCTCCCGAATGTGCTTATTCGGATGATCGTTCATCTCCAACCTCGCGGCCACGATCGATTTTCATTATAGCGCATCATCGCAAAACAAACCCGAGAAACGATAACCCTGTGCCTGTGACCCGCGTACGTTGGGATTTGGCCAACAACATTTAGCCCGGCTGGTGATCGTCCGGCCGCAATAGATTTCACGAATGACATGGTCAGGCTTACCGCTGACCCGCGCACGTCGGGCACAAATCAAAAGAGGCCTCGGGCGGGATCGAACCGCCGAATGACGGTTTTGCAAACCGTTGCCTTACCGCTTGGCTACGAGGCCGAATGGGGCGCTTAGGGATATTATCGGTCGTTCCGGCCGGAGTCAATGAGGCGAAATGGGCGGCTTGGGTTCGCGCGAGTCACTGATAGTGATTGCTACTTGCGCTTGCGCACTTCGGTGAAGGCGATGGTGTGGAACTTGAAGCCGGGGAGCTTGATGATGGCTCGTTCTTCGCCGGTGGTCACGTCCCAGATGCGGAGAGTGCCGTCCCAACTGCCGGACGCGATGAGCGAGCCGTCGGGCATGAAGGCAACGCTGCGGATGCTTTCGGTGTGACCATACAGCGTGCGGATTTCCTGACCCGACTCCATGTCCCAGAGTTTGACGACGGTGTCCCAGCTACCGGTGGCCAGCGTCTTGCCGTCCGGATGCACGGCGACAGCGCTGACGGCGAAGCGATGACCTGTGAGCGTGCGCACGCAACGGCCGGTGTCGGGGTTCCAGAGCCGGGCGGTTTTGTCCCAGCCGCCGGTGACGATGGTCTTGCCATCGGGAGCGAAGGCCACGGCCGTGACCATCTTTTCGTGGCCCGACAATGTGCCATATGTCTTCTTGTTCGCGAGATCCCAGAGCAGGACGTTCTTATCCCAACCCGCGCTGGCGAGCAAACGACCGGCGGGATGAAAGGCCACACTGGTTACCGCGCCGACGTGGCCACGCAGTGTGCCGGCTTCTTTTTTGGTGGCGATATCCCACAAGCGAATCATGGTGTCCCAACTGCCAGTGGCCAGGAGGGCACCATCGGGGCTAAACGCTGAGGCTGCGACTTCGCCGGCATGGCCTTCGAGCTTCTTCAGCAATTGACCGTTGCGCACATTCCACAAGCGCACCGTTGTGTCACCACTGGATGAAGCCAGCAGCGAGCCATCCGGGCTGAATGCCACGCCGTTCACATCGAGGGTGTGACCTTCCAAAACCGCGGAGGGACTTTCCCAGATGCGATGATTGTCGCCGAAGTCCCACAGGCGGATGCGTGAATCACTGGCACCGGCGGCAAGACGCCAACGCAACGTGGTAATTGCGGAAGGCTCGGCCGGGATGCCGAAGTCGATGCCAGTGCCATCGCCCGTCACGGAATCCGAGGCCTGGCACAGGAGACCGTGCATCTTGCCAGTGTCGGTGTACCACGAGCGAACGGTCTGATCCTGGCTGGCGGTGCAAAGCGTGAAATTGTCAGCGGCGAACGCGGCGGCGACAATCGGCTCGGCGTGGCCTACCAGATCGTGCAGCAGTTGACCGGAGATGCAATCCCATAGCCGTGCGGTCGTGTCTTTCGATGCCGTCGCTAGCAATTGCCCGTTGGGACTAAACGTCACTGACGTGATGGGTTGATTGTGGGCTTCCAGGTTGTTCCATTCTTTCCACGACGCGGTTTCCCAGAAGCGGACGACGCCATCGGGTCCGCCGGACGCCAACGTGCGGGCATCGCTGGTAAAGGCGAGAGCGTTGACGTCACGGCCATAGCAGCGCAACACGGAGAGTTCCTGCATCGTGGCGATATTCCATACGCGAATCGAGCCATCGCGGCCGCCGGCGGCGAGTTTCTCGCCATCGCAGGCAATGGCCAGGCTGAGCGTACCGCCCGGTTGGCGCAGCGAATGCAGGACGCTACCGGCCGCCAAGTCCCACAGCTTGATCTCACCATTCACGTCGGCGCTGATGAGGATGTTGCCTTCGACATTCACCACGAGCGCGGAGATCGGCGCTTCGTGTCCGGTCAAACACAAGCGCTCCCTTGCGCTGGCGACATCCCATAAACGGACGACGCAATCGTCGCCGCCGGAGGCGAGAACGCGACCACCGGGTGCGAATGTCAGCGCGGCGACTGCACCGGGATGCCCGCGTAGCACGCCGGCATCGGCCCCGGTCGCCAAATCCCACAGCAAGACAAGGCCATCACCCGCACCGGCCGCGACAATACCGCTGCCACCAGCGACTGCTAGCGCACACAGCGTGCCACCCTGGCGCAGCGCGGGCAGCTTCACCGGCAACGGGGTGGGTGGTGCCGCGCCGATAATGCCCGAAGGCGGCGGCGGATCATCCGCGTCCGGCGCAAAGATGCTCTCCATGTCCGGAGCAACAGTGCTTCGGCCACCCTTCGGCCCGGTTGGCGTTGATTCGGCCGTCGCGTCAACGGCGTCACTGCTGCCGCCCTTCAGGAGTGAAGGCGGGGAAGGTTGTTCAACTGCTCCGGTATCACCGTCCGACAGCAACACTTCCGTCGTCGTGGCCGGGCCTGACTGAATTGTAAACGTTGATATCTCGTGATGTGTCGATATGTTCCAAAGCCGCAACGTGCGATCGTGGCTGACGCTGGCCAGCCGTGGACCATGCGGCTCAAACGCCAACCCGGAGACGACAGCCGTGTGACCCGACAAGACAGCGCGAGCATCTCCCGTTGCCGCATCCCAAACGCGAATTGACTTATCCCATCCGGCGGTGGCCACCAATGTACTGTCTAATGTCGCGGCGACGACGTTGACTTCGCCACTGTGGCCGGTCAACGTGTGCATCACGGTGCCATCGTTAGCATTCCAGATGATCGCGGTGTGATCTTGGGCCACGCTGACGATTCGATTATCCGAGAGCCAAACGAGGCCAGTCACGTCGCCGCTGTGCCCGGTCATCGTTCGGATAAGCTCGCCGGTCGTAGCGTCCCATAAGCGAATGGTCTTGTCCCACGATGCGCTGGCCAGCCATTTGCCATCCGGATTGAAGGCGACGCCAGTCACCATGCGCGTATGGCCCGTCAACACCTGGCAATGATCATTATCGCCATTCCAGATGCGGACGGTCTTGTCCCAACCGGCGCTGGCAAATGATCGCCCATCGGATGATGCCGCCACTGCCATAACGACGCCAGTGTGGCCGGACAGGCAGCGCCGTTCCGTGAACGTAATCGCATCCCAGAGTCGAACAGTCTTGTCCCAGCTTCCGGTGACAAGCGTGTCGCCATCGGGTGCAAATGCCAGCGCGCTGACGACGCCGGTATGACCCTTCAACTTCGTGATCGTAGTGCCGTCTTTCGACCACCAGACGCGGACGGTTTTGTCCCAACTGGCAGTCAACACCTGCCGGCCATCCGGCGAAAACGCCACGGCTGATAGGTCGCCGGTGTGACCTTCGATAGCGGGTGCAACGGCTGCTGGCTTTTCTTGTGTCGGACCCCAAAACCTGTCCGTTTCTTCTTCCTTGCAACTTTGGCCGTGAATCGCTGCTTGCGGCGCGTTGAGCTCCACTCCATGAGCGACAAACGACAAGGAAGGTTGATTCATCGGCTGTCGTGATGAATCCCTTTCATCGCGAACCACGCCGAATGGGACTTCAAGCGGCTGCGGCACAGGTGGACCGTAGAGATTCTCGGTGCTGGCTCCGGCAAAGCCGGCATTGAGTATTTCAACCATATCCACGTGCGGCGCGGTCCATGCCGAGCCGTCGGCCATCGCATCGTATTCGACCTGGAAGCCGAGATCCTGCCCGGGTTGCGGCGGGTTGGCCCACATCGAATGTGATTCAGGCGTATCCGGCGATGTGATCGTCTCCGTTTCGCCAGTGATGCCCGATGGCGGTTCAACCACGGGCGGTTTGGGCAGATCGACAAAGTCCGACTCCGCTGGCCGGACCAACTCGATCACGGGTAGCGGCGGTGGCACGAAGCTCTCAACCAGTGACGCTGGCGAAGTCTCTGGAGCGATTGGCTCGGGCAAATCGACGAAGTTGGACTCCGCCAGTTGCGCCAATTCGGTGATCGGGAGCGGCGGCGGTTCGAAGCTCTCCGCCTGCGCTTCCGGCGAAGCCTCTGGTACAAGGAACTCCGGCAACGTCGTCGGTTGCAACTCGTGGACAGTTTCTACGACCGTCGGCACGGTCTCCGGTTCAATAGCGGCCGGGACGATGTGATCGGGAATGGCGATGGGTTCGGCTGCCGGCCAATCGGGTGTGGCAGGTTCCTTGGTCAAACCCAACTGTGCGGCCAGCGCTCGCAATGCCAACGACACCGGAGCTTGCGGATGTGCGTCCAAGACAGGTCGGCCCATAAGCAATGATCGACCCACGGCTGCATCGAATGGCAACGTCGCAACACGCATCGTCGAGCCGCATAAGTCGCGTAGCTCCGACTCGACGGTCGCCGATGCGCGGGCCGGCATCATTAGCAACACGCTTGCCTGGCCGTTCGCACCGACACGCGCCAAATCGGCTGACAGCGTCTTTGCCATCGCCGCTTCGCCGCGCACGACCCATAGCAACGCATCGGCATCCTCAACAGCCGTGCCGATGGGTGCATCAATGATGGCCCATTGGTAATGGGAACGTAGTGGCTCACGTTCTAGTTCGCGCATCAAGTCGGCGACGGTCGCATTTTCGGTTGTTGTAACGACATCTAAAAGGGGAACCGCGTCACGCCACCAGCGTGTGCCAGCCAATGCAGCATCTTCGACATGACCAGCCTGGCTATCAAGATTCAGCGCGGCGACGGCGGCTTGCGAACGCTCGGCGTCCACGAGCAAGACCCGGCTGCCGGTGCGGGCAGCCGCTATGGCGAGGTTCACGGCCGCCGTCGTTCGACCCACGCCGCCGCGTCGGCCCGCGATGACCAATCTCCGCACGTCCCGCCTCCTGTGTGGTTCGCCGCAAAAGCGTAACCGCAATGTTCGCTGCAATGCCGGCTATTGTAAG
>JANLTA010000026.1:0-6071 GCA_031362705.1 Gemmataceae bacterium
TGCCGGCCTTCCAGCGATGCCAGTGTCTTGCCGATTTCCAACAGACCGCCACGCAGGGCGTGCGCCAAACCGATGGCACACCCACGATTTGATACCCAGACACCATCCTGCAACATGAAATTGTCCACATCCTTTGGCAATTCAATCGAGACCAATATGGCGACTTGAGCTTTGGCCGTTCGTTGGTTGTCCCGAAGTTTGGCGAGCCAATCGCGGCCCCAACTCTTGGTCCGTTTCGCTTCCCAGAGAATGGTTCCGCACGTGCGGCCGGCCCCGTCGATGACGCGGTGCAAGACGTCGCCGCCATGAATCCCTTTGGGCACGGGGCAAATCTCATCGCCCGGGAAGTGCTGCATCAGGAGCTTTTCGAGTTCCATTTCCAGAACTTCGCCTTGCGTCTGTTGCGAGCCTTGCTCCGCCTTGCGTTTGAGGTCGCCGAGCTGCGCGGTCAATTCCGCAATGAGCTTGTCTCTCGCAGCCAGGTCGAGGGCAATTTCGTCGGCTGCCGTTTTCAACGCTTGCTCGCGGATCGACTGCCGCTCGGCGTCGATTTTCCGCGCGACTTCCAGTTCGAGATCTTTCTGTCTCTGTTCGAGGTCGCGCCGTTCTTTGCGCAAGGTCAATTCTGTTTTTTGCGCCTCTTGAAGTTGGACTTGGGCTTCAGTCAATTGGGCGGTCAAGTCGCCGACTTCCACCGCCATCGATTTTCGCGCTTTGTCCGCGGCCGCGCTTTCCAGGGCCGCGCGCTGTTGTTCCAGCTTCAGCTTCACTTCCTCGTCGAGCTTTTGCTGACGATCAGCTAGAGTCCGATCCAATTGCTTCAGCGACTCCTCTTTCTGGCCGACTGCTTGCTGCACTCGTTTGGACAATTCACTTTCAAGCCCTTCCTGACGCTTCTGAAGTTCCTGCTCTCGGTCGGCAAACTCCTTGTTTTTGCGACGGATATCCGCGTCAAACTGTCTTTGCAACTCGGCGCGCACCTGCGCCGACAGCGCATCAGCCATCTCGATTGGGGTATTGCATTGCGGACAGCGAATCACGTCTGACATAGTTAGCCTGCAAATCTCAAATGGTGTGCGGGTATTTTATCAAAAGTGACGTGGGAACGCTTTGCCTGCCTGAGCATTAAGGCCCGCCCTTTATCGAAACCGCGTACGACCATCGCATCATATGATGAATGCGAGTCGCGATTCAATTCTCTCAGGAGGCACACCAATGTTACGCTGGGCCATGATCTTCCTGATTTTTGGGCTAATCGCCGGGGTTCTCGGCTTTTGGGGGCTGGAAGGCACCGCGATGTATATCGCGCGAGTCCTGTTCTTCCTTTTCATCGTGATCTTCCTGGTATCGCTGATTATGGGCCGACGACCGCCAGGGGTCTGAGCAAACATCGTCGGCGATCCTGAAATGTAGGCTACAGGGAGCTGAAATCTCTCGGCCGCTCGGCGCATATTACGTGGAAACAATTTACGCTCGCACTCGTGAAACGTTGTGAGGGATTCCCATGCTGTTGCTTGGTCAAGTGGATTGGTCCGCGGTGTTCATGCCTTCGGCACCGCCGTTGGAAGTGATTGTCCGCGGCACCGTGGTTTATCTGGCGCTTTTCCTGCTGCTCCGCCTTGTGCTTCGCGAGGCCGGTTCGGTGGGGGTCACTGACCTGTTGGTTGTCGTCCTCATCGCCGACGCAGCGCAAAATGCCATGGCCAGCGACTACAAATCCGTCCCGGACGGCCTGCTGCTTGTCGTCACGATTGTATTCTGGAGCTACGCATTGGAATGGCTTGGCTATCGCATTCCGATGATTGGCCGGTTCCTCCATCCGCCGCCGCTGATTCTGGACGGCAAGATCGTCCGTCGGAACTTGCAGAAGGAATTGATCACGATTGAAGAGTTGCAATCGCAACTGCGGGAACAGGGCGTCGAAGAAATTGCCGACGTCTGGCGTGCCTATATGGAAGGCGATGGCCGGATCAGCGTAGTGACCCGCGACGGGCACAAAGCGCAGCCTAAGCGTCGGAACTGAGCAACCATTTGACCTAGAATAGGAATTGCTCTTCTCAAGGTTTTACCTATCAACGATGGCATATATACAGATTTTAGCCTACCCGAATAATCTGCAGCGCAAGGCACATCATTTGCTGAGAGGGCATTGACATTAGCCCGATCTAAAACCTTAACGGAAGGCTGTCGTCATGAAAGTTCCCACACTCGACAAGTTGCTTGAAGACCAGTTGAAGGACATTTACAGCGCGGAAAACCAGCTCATCAAAGCCCTGCCCAAGATGGCCAAGGCCGCGACCGCCGCCGGCTTGCAAGGTGCGATCAAAAGTCATCTGGAAGAAACAAAAGGTCAGGTTGAGCGCTTGAACAAGATCGGCAAGAAGCTCGACATCAAACTGACGGGCAAGACATGCGCGGCGATGGAAGGATTGATCGAAGATGCGACGAAGCGCTCGAGATAGAAGCATCCGGTGGCATCATCGACCTGGCGATCATTGCCGCCGCTCAAAGAGTGGAGCACTACGAAATTTCTGCATACGGCTCTGCTCGCGCACTGGCGGAACATTTAGGTCACGATGAGGTGGTACAACTCCTCCAGGAAACGTTGGACGAAGAATCCGCGGCCGACGAAAAACTCACCGGCATCGCGGAAGACGAAGTGTTCCCTAGCGTTACGGATGAAAGCGAAGAGGAAGGCGACGGCGAAGAGGAAGACGAGGAAGACGAGGAAGAAGAAGCGGATGATGAGGGCGCCGAGACTTCAAGTCGCAAACTGGTTACGGCGAAAAAAGTCGGTCGCTAAGCCAGTGAATTATTTACGCAGGGATATCAAGACAGCGACCCGCCCCGCAAGGGGGCGGGTCGCTGTTTGTATTGTTGACTCACAACCAATTGAAACTGAAATTGAAACTGGACATCATGAAAAAGAACCCACGCAAAACTGCCAGTCCAAAAGTAGCCGCTTTAGCTCAACACACCGAATATGGTCAGGATCAGCGTCTCACGACCAATCACGGCCTGCCGATCAATGACGATCAGAATTCCCTCAAGGCCGGAGACCGCGGGCCGACGCTGATCGAAGACTTTTTGCTCCGCGAAAAGATCACGCATTTCGATCACGAGCGGATTCCGGAACGTGTGGTTCACGCCCGTGGTTCCGGCGCGCACGGCTTTTTCCAGGTCTATGAACCGATGGCCCGATTAACGAGGGCTGCCTTTTTACAAGACCCCGAAGCCCGTACCCCGGTCTTCGTCAGGTTTTCAACCGTGGCAGGCTCACGCGGATCGAGCGACCTCGCCCGCGATGTTCGTGGCTTCGCGGTTAAGTTCTACACCGAGGATGGCAACTTCGATCTGGTCGGCAACAATATGCCGGTGTTCTTTATCCAGGATGCCTTGAAATTTCCCGACCTGATCCATGCCGTAAAGCCGGAACCGCACAATGGCATGCCTCAGGCGGCATCGGCACACGATACCTTTTGGGATTTCATTTCACTGATGCCCGAGTCCATGCACATGATCATGTGGGTGATGTCGGATCGGGCGATTCCCCGCAGCTATCGCATGATGGAAGGTTTCGGCGTCCACACGTTCCGCTTCATCAATGATAAAGGCAAGTCCAGCTTCGTGAAGTTCCATTGGAAACCCCTATTAGGCATGCATTCCGTCGTCTGGGATGAAGCGCTCAAGATTTCGGGCAACGATCCTGACTTTCATCGCCGCGACCTTTGGGAAGCGATCAACGACGGCGCCTTTCCCGAATACGAAATGGGTGTGCAAATCGTCGATGAAAAAGACGAGCATAAATTCGACTTCGATCTTCTCGATCCCACGAAACTCATTCCCGAGGAAATGGTGCCGGTCCGCCGCATCGGCAAAATGACGCTCAATCGCAACCCCGACAACTTCGAGGCGGAGACGGAGCAGGTGGCATTCCATGTGGGACATCTCGTACCCGGAATCGATCTGACCAACGACCCGCTCATCCACGGCCGGCTCTTCTCCTACACGGATACCCAACTCACCCGGTTGGGCGGGCCGAACTTCCACGAGATTCCCATTAACCGGCCGATTGCCCCGCTGCACAATCACCAGCGCGGCGGACTCATGCGGCAAATGATCAATGCCGGCCAAGTTAGTTATGAGCCGAACTCATTGGGCGGCGGGTCTCCAGCGCAGGTTCCCACGGCTGAAGGCGGATTTGCCAGCTTCGCCGAGCGCATCGACGCGATGAAGATTCGGGCGCGGGGCGAGAAGTTCTTCGATCACTTCAGCCAGGCTACTTTGTTTTTCCGCAGCCAATCGAAGCCGGAGCAGGATCATATCGTCAGCGCGCTTCGCTTCGAGTTGGGCAAGGTCAAAACTCAGGCGATTCGTGAACGCGTGGTCCACTTGCTGTCCCACATCGATAAATCACTGGCCAAGCGAGTGGCGGATGGACTTGGTTTTGCCGTGCCGGCGAAGGTCGATGGCCCGCTCAACCAGAGCATTCCCGCGGATGGCGATCCCAAGGACTTTCAACCGCGAGGATACAAGGAATTGAAGCCATCGCCGGCACTCAGCATGGCGAACACCATGAAAGGCTCAATCGCCACGCGAAAAATCGCGCTACTGATGGCGGACGGCTTTGATGATGTCAGCTTTGCCGCACTGAAGAAAGCGCTGACGACAGGCGGCGCTACCGTGAAGGTTGTCGCTCCTCGGCAAGGTGCGATACGGAGCACGAAAGGCGATGGCGTGACTGCCGACTTTAGCTTGTTCAATTGCGCTTCGGTACTCTTCGACGCCGTCGCCGTGGTTGGCGGCCGGGCAAGCGTAGATGCGCTTGTTTCCGAAGGTGCTGCCATTCACTTTGTCGAAGAGGCCTTCAAGCACTATAAAGCAGTTTGCGCGATTGGCGAAGGCGTTGACCTTCTTGCGGCGTCGCGCCTCCAAGCGGCGGAGAAGGTTGAATTTCGCGCGGCCAAACATTCAACCGAAAAACATGGGCTGGTGTTCGGACCCACTTCTGCCGCGACGAAAGTGGCGGCCGATTTTGTCCGAGCCATTGGTGAACATCGCCACTGGTCGCGTGAAAAACCCGATGCTGTGCCGGCTTAGGGTGTTTCATCCTTGGCGAATCGAGCCGTCATGATTGCTAATGTCTGGCGGGTCAAATTGACCCGCCGAACCTCAGTCTAAACGCGATAAAATCGCTGGCCGCGACGGCACCATCGCCGTCGAAATCGAAGGTCACGTTGCTGCCGCCTAGGGCCAGGCGGAACTGGATGAAGTCGTTGGCGGCAACCGTGCCGTCGCCATCGACGTCGCCGAAAAGACGAAAGAGCTTGTTGGTCGCCGGGTCGCCAATCAACACATAGGCGTCGCCGGGTGTGCCATCGTTGTTGCCGTCAAAGTAACCGCCATTGATCTTCGCTGCCAATGCCGTCAGTGTGTATCCCCCGTCGGACAACGAACCGGAATCCAGCGGGCCACCGGTGAATGTCAACGCCACAACGTTGCCCGCGACGGATGCACCTAGCGTGACCAGCGCATTGTCGGATTGACGCCTGAGTTGGAATGCATCGGCCGGGTTGGCGGGCAATGTGACGCTCTGATTGAACGTGACGTGCAAATCAGTGACGCGCGACCGTTGAGCCGAGCCATCGTTCACGACGACCGATTGAATCGTGGCACTTGGATTTGAAATGCGCAGGTTATCAACCGCCAGCGATGTCGTGGTTTGCGTCGTATTCAGCGTGAAGCTGATGGATGCCATTCGACCGGCCAATTGATTGAAATTCGGGAAGTTGGAAACATCAAGCGTTCGTATGCCGCTGCCCGGCGACACTAGAATCGTTGCATCGGTAAAGGTGAAGGTCTGGTCGTCGTCGCGCTTGAATGTCACAGTCAGCGGATCGCTCGATGATGGACCGGTGACGTTGAAATCGAAGGCGAAGGACTTGGCATTAGGAGGAATCAATACCGGCACATGCGTAAACGATTTGCCGCTGTTGTTCAACAGTGCCGCGGGGTTGGCCGGCGCTCCGGTGATCTGCGGCGACCCAGTGTAACCGGCCAGCAGTCCCGAA
>JANLTA010000268.1:0-3154 GCA_031362705.1 Gemmataceae bacterium
GTCGGTTGCGAAAACTGCCACGGCCCCGGTAGCTTGCATGTCGCTCAACCCAACAACTCCGCATATTACGGCCACCAGAGTCCGTGGAAGTCAAAACCAACCGATCGTGTCATGTTGCCGGACGGTACTTACGACCCGGCCGTACTTCTGAAAATCGATCAAAGCTATTGTCAGAAGTGCCACGATACGGACAACGATCCGAAGTTCAAATTCGAAGAGTACTGGCCAAAGATCACTCATGGCAAGAAGGCGGCACCACCTGCTGTAATCAACGGCGCGGCCGCGCCAAAGAAGTGACATCTTGCAATCGTTTTGAGCCCGCAGCGCAAGCACGGTATTTGCCTTGCTTGCGCTGCGGGCTCACGGACAATCGCAGACGCAATCGTTTCACGCTGCGGACCGCAACGCCTCGCCCGGCTCCGGCCCGTCCACAACTTTTGTCTCCGCAAAGCGGATGCCCGTGGATTCGTAGAACAGGATGCGGTTCTCCGCACCGGCCCACACGGCGTATGTGCGCATCAAGCGTGGGCCGCTGATTTGGAACATCAGGCCACATGCCTGGCCGGCCCGGCTGATTCGTGCTTGTTTCAACTCAGACTGGTTGGCGTCCAGCCGATCGTGGGCACACAGCACATCCCGCACATGGTCGCGGATAGCGGCGACCGTGGGCAATGGCAATACAGATAGTCGTGTTTCGACAGACATAGCCTTTGCATCGGCGCGATCATCGCCGCAAATGTGATGTCGTTGGTCCAGGTAAGTATTTCGCCTGCCGGTTTTACCAGCCGTGCCGCTGGCGCAGTGCTTCGTACAGAACGATGCCCACCGATGTGGCAAGATTGAGGCTGCGGACCGCAATTCCGGGCATCGGTATCGTCACCGCATGGTCGGCGTGGCGTTCGATCAACGTCGGCGGCAGGCCCTTCGATTCGCTGCCGAACAATAAGTAATCACCGTCCCAATACGTAAACTCAGTGTATCTTCGCGTTACCTTGGTTGTCACACATACGATGCGATCCGTCCCAACCACCTCGGCAAACTCCTCCCAACCGGGATGAACGACCACATCCACGGCGTGCCAATAGTCGAGACCGGCACGACGCAACGCGCGATCATCGAGGCGAAAACCGAGTCGGCCGATGAGATGGAGGCGGGTGTCCGTCGCCGCGCAAAGCCTGGCGATGTTGCCGGCGTTCGGCGGAATCTCTGGCTCGAAAAGTGCGACGTTTAACATTGTTGCAGGTGTTGTGCCTCAGGTGCCGTGCCTACGGTTCCTACGGCCTAACAACGCATTTTGTAGTCCCGAAACGACCCAACTCGGCACGACAACAAAGCCGATACCAGCGATCCTACGGTGTGCGGCCGTCACTGTCGCTGCCACGAGGGGGAATATGTCGCCGGAGAAGGTCATCAAGCCAGTTCGCGGACCGAACACCGCAGCAATTGCCCTCCTGGCCGTTTACGGTTTGGCGATGGTCGCCGTGTTCGGTTACACACCTGGCGCGACACCAGCGACCACCCGCAACCTTCTTGGCCCCAGCGGCGACTGGCTGGCCCGCACACTATTCGATGCCATTGGTCATGCAACCTACGTATTGTTGGCCGCGTGGTTCGTTCTCGTTGTTCTGATCTTCATGAACGTCGGTAAATGGAAATGGACACAGAGGCTGATCGGTACGGCGATCCTGATTCCCTGCGCGACGGTGGCGCTGGCATGGCTTGGCAGCCGAATGGCTGGAGGCCCGACAGTCGGCCCCGGCGGCACGGTTGGCGCGTGGTTGAGTTTGTGGCTCGGTGAACGATTGCCTGTGTTGGCACAATATGTTGCGATGAGCGCGGGTATCGTCGCTGCCCTTTTGTTTATCTTTGGCCGCCCGGTGATCACGGCAACAAAACGAACCGCGCTTGTTATCGTTCGACCGCTGCGACGCATCCGGCGTGTGAAGTTGGCAACAGTCCGCCCTGAAACAGGTGTGTTGGCACCGGCTTTCCGTGCTCCGCGGTTAGAAATGGCCGGCATGGCACGGATGAAAAAGACGCCGGTCGTCGAAGAATCGGAGGAGCCTCGTCCGCTGGAACTGCCACCCGTGTCGATGCTCGCGGATGGCGAGCCGTTCCCCTACACCGATACCGACCCAAAGCTGCGCGAGATCGCGGTCCTGTTGGAAAAGACATTCGCCGACTTCGGCCTGACGATTCGCGTCGTAGGCATTCATACCGGCCCGGTCATCACGCAATTCGAAATCGCTCTTGAGACGGGCCTGCGGGTCAACAAGGTCACGAATCTTGCCGACGACCTGGCATTGAACCTGCGCGTTAATAGCGTGCGAGTCGTCGCGCCGATTCCCGGCAAAAACACCGTGGGCATCGAAGTACCCAATGAAAAACGGGCCGTGGTTCGCCTCAAAGAACTCATTACATCGCAAGTCGCCAAGACGGCGAAGGCCCGATTGCCGCTGTTTCTTGGGAAAGACACCGAAGGTCGGCCGCTGATTTACGACTTGGCCGAGATGCCGCACTTGCTCATCGCCGGCCGCACTGGCACCGGCAAATCGGTGTGCATGAACGCGGTCATTCTGAGTTTGCTCATGACGCGTACGCCGGAAGAGGTGCGCATGATCATGATCGACCCGAAGATGCTCGAACTCAGCGAGTACGGCAAGATTCCGCACCTGATGCACCCCGTTGTAAAGGACATGAAGAAAGCCGAAGCGATACTGTCGTGGGCCGTGGACAAGATGGAAGAGCGTTACGACATCTTGGCTCGTGCCCGTGTCCGCAGCATTGCCGGGTACAACGAGTTGACGCCTGCGGAGATTTTCCGCCGCGTGAATCCCATCGATGAGGATGAACGCCAACGGCTGATCCATCCGATGCCGTACATCGTCATCTTCATTGACGAAATGAATGACCTGATGATGACGATGAAGAAAGAGGTCGAGAGCCACATCATTCGCCTCGCGCAAAAGTCGCGGGCCGCCGGTATTCACCTCATTGTCGCCACGCAAAAACCGACGGTGGACGTGATCACTGGTCTGATCAAGTCGAATCTGCCGGCCCGCATCTGTTTCCAGGTGTCCAGCCGGACCGATAGCCGCGTGGTGTTGGACGAAATGGGTGCCGACAAATTGCTCGGAAAGGGCGACTTGTTGTT
>JANLTA010000295.1:0-2912 GCA_031362705.1 Gemmataceae bacterium
CACAACAACCTCGCGCCGTAAAGCCATTTTAACTTTTTGCCGCCACCCCCCTCGGGGAGGGACGGTGGGCGGCGGGGGGGGGGGGGGGCGAGGGATCGGGGTGCCCCCGGCGCCCGACTTCGTATTGCACTTCACCGGTCCACACTTCTCCGACACCCAATTCGAGCCATCCGACGTCTTTGCCCTGGGCCGCCAGGTTGATCGCATCCGTCGGACATGTATACGGCTCCAGACAAACAGCGTGACCGTGCGGCGGAGTGAACACCACCATTTCACGGAAGTCATTCGACGCGCGGACGGTTACGGCGATGCCATCGGTACGTTGCAGCCTGCCGACTTCGGCCAATCCTCCAACCATACTGCGTTGCTCAAGTCCGGTATACACATCGTCGAGTTGTAACTCACTCACGCGTCGCGATTGACGAAGGTCGAAACGTCCATTCACAGATTCGACGATTCCGGTCGGCAGGCTATCTTTCAATTCCCATCGCGACTTTGCGAGCACGCGGATGGTATCGTCCGGCGCAATCGTGCGAAAGTAGGGATGAAAGCCGATACCGAACGGAAACAGTCCGGTGCCGTGATTGCGGACCTCGGCGCGACATCGCAGATTGGTTGGCGAAAGCGTCCACGCCAAAGTCAGAGTGGCATCGCCGGGCCAATATTCAGCGCATTCGGGCGCATCGCGGTTGATGCAAAAACTCAAAGTAACGCCGGAACAATCCAGCGACTGTAATCGCCACGGCACCCGTGGCGAGAAGCCATGAATGGCATTGAGTTTGGTACTATCGTTGCACGGCAATTGATATTCGCGTCCGGCAAACGAATATCTTCCCGCGCGAATCCGATTGGGAAACGGAAACAGCACTGGCACGCCGCCACGCGTCGGCCGCCCGACCAGTTCCTCCATCGGTGGTGACCAAAGAATGTTACTTGCGGCCGCCGTGGACCAACTCACACAGTTGCCACCGAGCGCCGGCCAAAGCTCAGCCTGCGCGTCCCCGCATGTCAGCACGACAACGTCGTATTCCCGGTCGCCGACGGCGCGGCGCACAATGGTGCTTTGCTGATTCATTTCGTCAACTGTCGGCCGAAATACCTACTACTTTTTGCCACGGTTCCAATACTGCACGAGGTCAATGCGTGTCACGATGTCAACAACCCGCCCCGATTCAGTGGCCAGGACGCCGGTGTGCCCCGCCATTAACAGGCGGTAGGCTTCATCCAGGTGCGTGCGGACATCCAGCGTCGGCAGCGGGCGGGCCATGATCTCACCGATAGCGACTTTCTTGGGGTCCTGGTGATCATGCAATGCCCGCGCCAGCGTGACCTCATGCACAGAGCCGACGGGTTTGCCGTCTTCGAGTACTGGTAGCTGTGAGATGCCGGCCTTCTGCATAAGTTCAATGGTGGCGGCAACGGTGGCGGAGGATGTCACGTTCACCATGGGTCGTGTGCCGCGGGTAGCCAACATGTCGGCAATGGTTTGCGCCGGTTCCACAGCGAGGCTGAGTTTGTTTTCTGATAGCCATTGGTCATCAAAGAACTTACTAAGGTAGTTTCGCCCGGTGTCGCAGCCGATGGCGACGATCAATTGATCGCCGCTGAGACGGCGCGCATAACGTAAGGCTGCGGCCACGTTAGTGCCACTGGAACCGCCGAGCAACATGCCTTCTTTGCGGGCAAGGTCGCGGGCCACCTGAAACGACTCAGCATCCCCGACGCGAATCCACTCATCGACGATCTGCCCGTTGAATGTCTTGGGCACGAAGTCTTCACCGATGCCTTCGACCTTCCACGGTTTGGGCGAGCCGCCGGACAGGACCGAACCATCTGGGTCCGCGCCGATGACTTTGATGTCCGGGTTCTGTTCTTTCAAATAACGACCAACGCCGGTGACCGTGCCGCCGGTGCCAACACCGCTAACGAAAACGGTAATACGCCCTTCAGTCTGCTGCCAGATTTCCGGCCCGGTCATGCGATAATGTACTTCAGGATTAACTTGATTTGAAAACTGATTGGCCCGCCACGCCCCGGGGATTTCGCGGGCAAGACGATCAGCAACGCCGTTGTAGCTTTCCGGCGAATCAGGCGGCACACCCGTTGGCGTGATGACGACTTCCGCGCCGTAAGCCTTGAGCAAGAGGATTTTCTCTTTCGACATCTTGTCGGGCAACACGAACGTGCAGCGGTATCCCTTTACGGCCGCGACCATTGCCAGACCGACGCCGGTATTGCCGGCAGTCGCTTCGATGATCGTGCCTCCGGGTCGCAACTCGCCACGGCGCTCCGCTTCCGCAACCATGGCTACGGCGACGCGGTCCTTGATACTGCCGCCGGGATTGCCCGATTCGACTTTGACAAAAACAGGAACGGTTAGCCCCTCAGCGACCCTGCGCAACCGCACCAACGGCGTGCGGCCAACGGACTGGAGAATGTTTTCGTGCATCGCGTTCAACCTGGCAGTGAATGATGGGCGTCAGGGTTTTTTATGGAAAGCGACACCGTTGCAACGGGGCGGCGTTTTTCCCATAACTCACATCATGCGAGTCGTAGTCATTCCCGGCGATGGCATCGGACCTGAAGTCACCGTGGCGGCCCAGCAAGTGGTCGCGGCGACCGGCGTCAACATCGATTGGATAGAAGGTCCCGCCGGCGCGGATTGCGTGACCACTCATGGCGATCCGCTGCCGGAATACACGCTCGATCTCATTCGAAAACATCGTGTCGCCCTCAAAGGGCCATGTACCACGCCCGTCGGCAAGGGCTTCCGCTCTATTAATGTGCGGTTAAGGCAAGGGTTGGATCTTTACGCCAGTGTGCGACCCGTCAAGACACTGCCCGGCGTGAAGGTGCCTTTTTCCGGGGTTGATCTGGTCGTGGTGCGTGAGAACACCGAAGGCTTGTACGCC
>JANLTA010000298.1:0-11597 GCA_031362705.1 Gemmataceae bacterium
CGACACCACCCAAACGACCGCCAATTGGCTATGAGAGACTTTTTGATTGATGGCCCATGTACCGGGAACACCGTCTCGAAGAGTTGGCCTTCCCGCCGAGCGCGGCGAGCCAGACCAACGCCGTCGTCGAAGCGACCGTCACCGGCCTGACGGAGCCGTTGGCGGCCGGGGTGTTGGCGGCGGGGCGGCAGGCGAAGTGGGAGCGCGAGCGCAAGTTCCGCACCATTTGGGACACCGTCGCCTGGCTGAAGGTGCATCATCCGGAAATTGACTTGGATGCACCGTACAAGCCGCGACGGTGAGGGGATGAGTGGTTCGTTCTTCCGCTGGCGTTGGAATGCGAATAGGATGACGGCATGAAGCCACGTGTGTATTTGGAAACGACGATTCCGAGTTATTTGGTCGCGCGACCAAGTCGGGACCTCGTGGTCGCGGCTCACCAGCAATTGACTCGGGACTGGTGGGATTCGCGGCGATCCCAATTTGAGATATTCGTCTCGGCAGCGGTGATGGACGAGTGTTCGTCGGGAGATCCTTCGCCGGCATCACAGCGTATTGAACTCGTCAAAGATTTGCCAATCCTGGCCATCACCGATGGTGTCGTGGCATTGGCCGATCAATTGATGCAAATTGGACCTTTACCGGCCAATGCTCGGTTCGACGCCGTCCACATTGCTACGGCCGCGTGTCACGGCATGGATTTCTTGTTGACCTGGAATTGCAAACACATCGCTAACGCTGCTATGATTCCAAAGTTCGACGAAGTTTGCCGAATGGCGGGATTTCGCCTGCCCACGATATGCACGCCAGAGTTCCTGCTGGAAGGGTGAGCCATGATTGATGATCCAATTGTTGAAGAAGTTCACCAAATCCGAGAGGGCTTGGCAACCCGCTTTCAGAATGATTTGCGCGCTTACTGCCAACACTTGCGTGCGATAGAAGTCAAGTTACATGGCAAAGTCGTGGATTTGTCTGAGTCGCAAATTGCTCGCAACATTGCAATGCCGCAAAAGAAAGCCAGTTAGCGGATTTTTCTCAATCACTGCACATACAGCGTCGGTGGTCAGCGGGCTGACGGAGCCGTTGGCGGCCGGGGTGTTGGCGGCGGGGCGGCAGGCGAAGTGGGAGCGCGAGCGCAAGTTCCGCACCATCTGGGATGCCGTCGCCTGGCTGAAGGTGCATCATCCGGAGATTGATTTGGATGCGCCTTATAAACCGCGGCGGTGAAGAGGTGAAGAGGTGAAGAGGTGAAGAGGAGACAAGGAGGCTTGGAGGCTGTGGTTATTCGCTTGTTCATTCTTGTTGGCGCGGGTAAACTGGGAGTAGATAGAGGGACGGTACATGATTGCAACAGCCAGTTGGGTATCGAAGAAGGCGGATCGTTGCGGCGGCGATGCTTGCGTGCGCGATAGCCGGATTCCGGTGTGGGTCATTGCCAATTATCGTCGGCTTGGCGCGGACGATGTCGCAATTCTGACTGCGTATCCTTCGTTGACGCCTGCTGACCTCGAAGCTGCCGACGACTATACCACTGCTAATGCAAGTGAAATTGATGAAGCCATTCGCGCTAATGAAGCCGGAGACGAAGGACTCGTGGAGTAACGTCGGATGTTGCTCTACGCCGATGAGGACTTTCCCCATCCTGCGATTGATGTCCTTCGGATGTTGGGTCACGATGTGGTGACGGCCCAGGAAGATGGACGCTTAGCCACTCCCGACGACGACATTTTAGCTCGCGCTCATTCCTTAAGCCGTGTCGTCGTTACGTACAACCGCCGACATTACGAGCGCCTGGATCGAATTGGCAAACCTCATTCCGGGATCGTATCAGCGAAGCAAGACACCGATCACTATGGCCTCGCGGCACGAGTTGATGCCGCTTTGACAGGACTGGCACCGGGCCGATGGTGTATCCGCGTGAATCGACCGCATCGACCTTAACGCGGCCGAGCAGCAGCAAGCGGTGGTGATATCAGTAGTCAGCGGGCTGACGGAGCCGTTGGCGGCCGGGGTGTTGGCGGCGGGGCGGCAGGCGAAGTGGGAACGCGAGCGCAAGTTCCGCACCATCTGGGACGCCGTCGCCTGGCTGAAGGTGCATCATCCGGAGATTGATTTGGATGCGCCGTACAAGCCACGTCGGTGAAGAGGTGACACGCAGACAAAGGTCAACTGACTTCTAGCGATCCGATGCGGCTGGCGAGTGCTGTGCCGATGACGGCCGTGATGGGGCGAAGCTGTTGCGTGGTCGGATCGACTTGGATACCGAAATTCTCCAATGCGGTGGCACCGAGCAGATAGAGTGACCCCGGCGGTCCAAAAACGATGAGACAAGTAATCTGTTCCCCAGTGCCGGCGATTGAAAATATTGCCTCGCCGACGAGCCGCCTGTCTTTCGTTCCATCGGCAAACACGAAATCACGGGTGAACTTCGGCACAATACCGGCGGCATGGAGGCGGTCTTCCGGCGCAAAGCTGTAAAGCGCGCCCGTGTCCACCCAGAACGATTCCTGAAATGACCGCTCCGATGCCTGCGGGTTGGCAATGGTCACCGGAACTTGAAACATGCCCATTACTGTCGTCGCCTCTTTTCTCGTCGAACCCGTCAATTCAATTATCCGGCGACGCAATGATAATGTCCAGTCGGCATCGGTGGTCAGCGGGGTGACGGAGCCGTTGGCGGCCGGGGTGTTGGCGGCGATACGCGAAACGCAAGCGGTTGGTGAGCGTGAGCGCAAGTTCCGCACGATCTGGGACGCCGTCGCCTGGCTGAAGGTGCATCATCCGGAGATTGATTTGGATGCGCCGTATAAGCCGCGGCGGTGAAGAGGTGACAGAGAGACATTGATAAACCCGTCATGTCCGGTCTTAGTTTGGGGGTATAATCTACAGGCATGATCTTTGAAGTCGTCGGATCCATTAGTGATGTTGAAATCATCGCTGTTGGCCGATCTATCCGCGAATTGGCCCGATTGCGAAAGGTCTACGGGGCAGGTCGGTGGCGGAAAATGAAGGGAATCGCGACGATTCAATTGGTTGATGGACCGCTACGGAAAGCAGAAATCCATTGGTACGAAGCGCACGGAATTGGCCGGAAGGAAATCAAATGGAAAAGGTACGTGGACGAAAGATGAAGCCGCAAGCCAAGCCCAAAGCCGGCTACGCCGTGTGCATCAACAACGATGGCTACCCGGCCGCGCTCGAACGCAACAAGATTTATCGCATGTTGCCTGATGTGCGAGCCAAGGCCGATGGCTACTTGCGCATCGTTGATGAAAGCGGCGAAGATTATCTGTATCCGTTCGACTTCTTTTTTGTTTTGGCTTTGCCGCGTGGTCAGGCGGCTACCTTGTCACGATCATTAGCCGTGGTCTGATTACAACAGCCGAGCAGCAGCAAGCGGTGGTGGCGTCGGTGGTCAGCGGGGTGACGAAGCCGTTGGCTGCCGGGGTGTTGGCGGCGATACGCGAAACGCAAGCGGTTCGTGAGTGCGAGCGCAAGTTCCGCCTGGGACGCCGTCGCCTGGCTGAAGGTGCATCACGCGGAGATTGATTTGGATACGCCGTATAAACCGCGGCGGTGAAGTGGTGAAGAGGTGACCCGGTGGTTCGCTTGTTCGTTTTTGCGGGAGCGGGTAAACTGGTAGGGGATTGAGGATCGACACATGATTGCAACAGCGAGTTGGGTATCGAAAAGGCCGGATCGTTGCGGTGGCGATGCATGCGTGCGTGACAGCCGTATTACTGTTTGGGGGCTGGCGGCCTATCGACGGCTCGGAATGGCGGACGAACAGATTCTGGAAGCCGTTGTCGGGTTAACGCCAAGCGACCTCGAAGCGGCTTGGGACTATGTGAACAATCACACGGATGAAATCGAGCAGGCGATTCAAGAAAACGAAGCGGGCGAAGCAGTCCTCGTGGAGTGACGGCGGATGCAGTTGTACGCCGACGAGGACTTTTCGTATCCAGTGGTCGAACAACTGCGTGGACTTGGTCACGACATATTGACCGCACAGGAAGATGGACATCGAGCAATTGCGGACGCGATCATCTTGGCACGAGCATATGTATTGAGTCGGTCCGCACTAACATACAATCGCCGGCATTTTGAAAAGCTCCATCTCCAAGGGGCTGCCCATTGCGGGATACTCTCCGCCACTCACGATGACGATTTCGATGCCTTGACAGCTCGTATTCACGCAGCATTAGCGAGTGTGCCACCGGGGCGATGGTGTATCCGCGTAAATCGAACGTGACCCACCGAGTGCGGGCGAACAACAGCAAGCGGTGGTGGCGTCGGTGGTCAGCGGGGTGACGGAGCTGTTATCGGCCGGGGTTTACTTCGAGGCTTCAGCAAATCGTGTCCATCCTGTATCGTTTCACGCACAATACGCAACTTTGAGTCCCAGCGAAATTCGTGTTTGCATCTTTCGCGGCCGGCTTCGGCGAAGCGATGACGCAATGCTGGATCATCTGTTAGTCGTGTCAAGTGCTCGGCCAAATCGGACACGTCGCCGGGTTTGGCTAGGAGGCCATCGATGCTGTGGCGGACGATTTCGCCGGGGCCGCCTGCGCGGGCGGCCACCACGGGTACGCCGTTGGCCCAGGCTTCGAGGATCACCAGGCCAAATGAGTCGGAGCGGCTTGGCAGTGCGAACACATCAATGCCGGCGTAGAAATCTTGCTTTTCTTGTTCGCTCAACACGCCGGGGCGGATGATGAGTACCGATGGTTCAAACTCATCAATGAACCGCTCAAAGTTCGGCATGGCAGGGCCGGCGAGTAGTAACACAATCCGGCGCTTGGCAGACACAGCGTCTGCCGCGCGGACCAGGTCAATCGTGCCTTTTTCGGCGCTGAGGTTGGCCAAGTGGCCGATTACGGCGTCATCGTCAGCGACGCCCCATGCTGTCCGTGTCCGTGTGCGATCACCGCCGGTGCAATCGTTGGCATCCACGCCGAGGCCTTGGAGGATAACGCGCTCGGGTGGCACGCCGAGCTCGATCACGGCGTCGCGCTCTAATTCCGTTTGCACGAACACACCGTCGGCGGCACGCAATAGCCGACGCAGTGCTGGCTGGGTGTACTGTTGGCGTGTGTGGTCGAAGGGATCACTCGGGTCGCCCAAGTGAAGAAACGGCGTTAGGTAGAACGGAATGCGTTGCCGTCGCGCCAGTCGATGAGCGCAGGCGATGGGCCAGGCATAGGGAAATGCCGTGGCGTGGACAGCGTCGTATTGTTCCTCTTCATTGCCAGCGTCCCGCCACATTTTCCAGGAGATGGGATTGCACGGTAGCGTCATCGCTTGCCATGCGCGCAATGGCAACATTGAAAGCGGTTTGAGCAACCAGCGACGGCCTTTCATGCGCCACAACGGATAGCGGCGAACCGTGACGCCATCTTCGATGGTCGTTCCTGCGGTCACGCACCGGCCGGTCGGCGACCAGAAGTCGGTAAGGTCGAGTGCGTTCGTCGTCCACACAGTGACGCGATGGCCGTGTGCTACGGCATCACGGGCGAGGCGTCGAAAGTACGCTTCCGAGCCGCCGAGGGCCGGGGGGTAACGCTGAATGAACTGTGCAATGTGCATCGCGGTCCTTCGCGGCGGCGACTCCAGACCGTATGATAGCTGTTCCAATAATTGGCCGACACCCCGGTTGAGAGTCTGCGATGATTCGATTGTCCAAATTCGCGTCCCTGGCGCAGCCATCCACCACGCTGGCGATCGGCGCGAAAGCCAAGCAAATGAAGGCGCAGGGCGTACCGGTATTCGATTTCAGCCTCGGTGAGCCGGACCAGACCACGCCTGCACACATCATTGACGCCGCCGAGCGGGCCGTCCGCGGCGGGGCCACGCATTACACACCGGTCGCGGGCAACGCCGATCTCAAGAACGCCATTGCCGCTCATTACAAGCGGCTGCACGATTGGGAAATTGAGCCTGAGCGGGTGATCGTATCCAATGGTGCCAAGCACGCCATTCATAATGCGATCGTCGCCACCGTCGGCCCCGGCGACGAAGTCATCGTCCCGACGCCGTATTGGGTGAGCTATAGCGATCTGATCATCATGGCCGGTGCCAAACCGGTGCTGGTGCCGACAACCGTGGAATCCGGATTCAAACTGACGCCGGCACAATTTCGCGCGGCGAGGACGCCACGCACACGGCTGTTCATGATCAACTCGCCGTGTAACCCGACCGGCGCGGTTTACACTCGGCAAGAACTGCTCGCGCTGGCCGATGCCGTGTGCGATTCGGACGCGGCGATTCTGTCCGACGAGATTTACGAGCAGCTGTGTTTCGGTGATTCGACGCCGACGTGCATCGCCAGTCTGCGGCCCGACTTGGCCGAGCGCACCATTACAGTCAGCGGCGCGAGCAAGAGCTATGCCATGACGGGCTGGCGAATGGGTTGGGCGGTTGCTCCGCCGCATGTGGCTTTGAAAATGTCCGACATTCAGAGTCAGGAAACCAGTTGCCCATCGAGTGTGAGCCAGGCCGCCGCCGTGGCTGCGTTGACCGGTTCGCAAGATTGTGTCGCCGCCATGCGGGCGGAGTATGCCATTCGCCGGGAGTTGGTGTGCGCGCGTTTGGAAGCCATCCCGGGCATCCGGCTCCACCGACCGGATGGCGCGTTTTATGCGTTCTTTGATGTGTCGAGCTATTTCAACAAACCGCTAGGCGGCAAAGTCGTCAATGACTCGGCTTCGTTCTGCACTGCCGCCCTCGAAGGTCCGCATGTGAGTCTCGTGCCGGGTTCCGCATTCGGGGCCGAAGGGTATGTACGTATGTCGTTCGCCGCGGCGCGAGCCGAGATTGAAGGCGGATTGGAAGCGCTCGCGAATTGGTTGACAGCGTAGGCGATGCTAGCGAAGTGACTTCCCTTGTAGCAGCCGCACGAACACCAGAATCAGGATTGCCACAACCAAAATATGGACGAGGTTACCCAGTGCAACGAACATTCCCGGTGCAATAAAGGTGAGGACGTAAAACGCAATCAAGAAGAGGATTAGTAATTCGATGGTTCGATTGTTCATGGCATAGTCCTCGACGAAGTTGCGGGTCAGTCTACCCGGTGTGGAAGTTACTGCAAGGCGGAAAGTGGGCAGTGTCGCAGTTTGGTTTTCTTCGTGCTTCCTTTGTGCCCTCTGTGTCTCTGTGGTTGGTCTTAAGAACTCACCACAAAGACACAGAGGGCACAAAGGAAAGCACAAAGAAGACGATTTCCATTCATACCCGTCGTTTTCTCGCGCCGGGGCAAACTGAGACTCTACCGGAAAGTGGCTCAGTCGATCCGCAACATGCGGCAATACTGATCGTAGCGGGCGTCGAGTTCCGGGCGCGTCGCCGACTTCAGGCGGTCGAGGCCGTAGCCTTCAACGGTAAGGCTTGCGATGACGGTCCCGTAACATACTGCTTTACGCATGGTTGGCGGTGTGAATTCGGTTTGCGTGCCGAGGTAGCCGAGAATGCCGCCGGCGAAGCTGTCGCCGGCGCCGGTGGGGTCCACGACTTCCTCCGTGGGGAATGCCGGGAGCACTGAGATACCGGCTTCGTCGAACAACACGGCACCGTGGTCGCCTTTTTTGACGATGAGCATTTTCGGGCCGTGCGCCAGAACTTGCCGGCCCGCACGGTAGAGATTATCGACACCCGCCAGGAGTTTTGCCTCGGCGTCGTTCATCAGCATGACATCCACGCGACCGAGTACCTGCGTCAATTCATCGCGGTGGGCAATGATCCAATCGTCGATGGTATCGCATAGAACGAAGCGGGATGCGGGCAGTTGTTCCAGCACCCGTAGTTGCTTGGCAGGCGGCATGTTGGCGATCAACACAGGTCGACTATCCATGAACGTCGGAGGTACCACTGGCTCGTAGTTGGCCAACACGTTGAGTTGCATCGCGATGGTTTCACGGCGATTGAGATCGTCGTGATAGCGGCCATGCCAGCGGAACATTTTTTGGCCGGGATAGTGAACGACGCCCGTAATATCGACGCTGCGACGACTGAGGAGTTCGCGAAACGGTGCGGGAAAATCATCGCCGACGCCGGCGACCAAACGCACCGGCCCAAAGATGCTGGCCGCGACTGTCGCGAACGATGCCGAGCCGCCGAACGAACCATGCACGTGACTGTGCGGCGATTCAATCTCGTCGATGGCCAGCGTGCCAAGTACCAATGGGGGCATTCGCGTATTCCGCCTCTCCTACACCATCATTTCGTTCCAGAATTGCCGGGTACCGTGGTGCAGGCGGGCACCGATTTGTGTGATGACTTTCATGGCCAGAAAGTTGCCGGCGCGGGCGGCAAGGGCAGGTGCGACATTGTGTGTGATGCCGTACAGGAACGCGCCGGCAAACATGTCGCCGGCACCGGTGAGGTCTTTTGGTTCGCACGGAAACGCCGGAACGTGGGTTTCGACGCCAGCATAGCGGATGTACGCGCCGTTCGGTCCATCGGTGACCACGGCGGCAGGCACGATGTCTTTCAATTTGGCAAATGCCGTTGCCGCATCTGTCGCACCGGTGACCGCCATCGCTTCGGCGGTGTTGCAAAACAGTAGGTCGGTTTGTGCGAGCGCGGCGCGGAATGCGTCGGCGAACACTTGCGGGACAAACGCCTCAGAACAGGTCAGCGCGACTTTCGTGTCGTGTTGCTTGGCCACACAAATGGCCTCCGTGACGGCACCTTGCCCGGTGTCGGGGTTGGCAAGGACGTAGCCTTCGACGAACAACCATTCCGAGTTGCGAATCCGATCAGCATCAACATGTTTGGCGGCAAGATGGCTGGACACGGCCAGACACGTGCGCATGGTTCGCTCGGCGTCCGGCGTCACAATGCTTAGACATGTCCCCGTTGGCTCGCCGACGATGATGGGATTGCCGATGTCGATGGACAGTTCGTTGAATTCGTTGCTGTAATGCAGGCCATAGCGGTCGTCGCCGACGCAACCGATGAAGGCACCGTGACCGCCGAGCTGCGACAGCGCGATGATCGAATTGGCGACCGAGCCGCCACTGACCAGCCGCGGGTCTTTGCCGTGGAACTTGTCGAGCAGGGTCATTTGCTCGGCATGATCCACGAGCCGCATCGTGCCGCGTTCAAACCCGAGCGGTGCGAAGTCAGCTTCGTTCAATTCCAAGAGAATATCGACCAGAGCATTGCCCAGGCCGCAGACGTGACGGGTCTTCATTGATGATCGTTTCCTTGACGCAGATATAGCAGTCGTATTCCCTGTGCTTCCTTTGTGTCTTTGCGTCTTTGTGGTGAGTTCTTAAGACCAACCACAAAGACACAAAGGGCACGAAGGAAAACACAAAGAAAACCAAGCCGAATTACAGCTCTTTCGACGATAGATTATTGGTTCACTTCACCGGTGTCATGTCGAAGGTCATGCCGGTGGTTAGGACGTGCATTTTCACATCGCGGACGGTGCCCGGCGGCGTGACTTTTCCTTGCCGGGCGTCGATGACTAGAACCTGACCGACGCCGAAGACTTCGAACTTGGTTCCGGTCAGCACGGCCGCGGTGCTTTCGTCGATGCCGATGCCGACGAGTTCGGGCCGATCCATCACGGCGCTGAGCAGGCGATTGAAGCGCTGACGCTTGACGAAATGCTGATCGACGATAACACCGGGCCATAGGTCCAGACCCTCGGCCGTCGTTGTGTTGCCTTGGCGAATCACCTTCAAGTCGGCAACGCCGGTGAGCATCACACCGGAAATGACGGCCGCCCCGGCACTGGTGCCGCCGACGGTCGCGCCGGCCCGGTAGCGCTCACGAATCGCCTCGGCAATGTCTGTGCCGGCGATGGCTTTCATTAACCGATTCTGATCTCCGCCGGGCATCCAGATGAGGTCGGCTTCCTTGATTGATTTCAGGGCTTGCTCTTTGTCATCAAGCGACAACACGCTGATGTTCTCGGCGCCGTTCTCCCGCCAATAGTCGGTGGAGCGCTGGCCCGAGTCCGGGAGCGCGCTCGATTGCGGCATGATCAACATCCGCGCTTTCGGCCCGCCGGCCAACTCCAGCGTCTTTTTGGTGATGGCTTTTGACTCGGCTCCGCCACCGACGGCGACGAGGTGACCCTTAGGCGCATCCGGCGGCGCGGCCAATACTAGTGCAAGTAGCAATGAAAACGACATGCTGATGATCACCTTGTGTTAGTTTTTCCTGGCGAACCTGACTTGCTCACCATCATTTCTGCAAGATCGGCAAATAGTTATTCGGGATCTGCAGAATGATGCACGCCATCGCGGTGGCGTAGTCTTTGCCGAAGTAAGTGTCGACGAAGGCACCGTCGCCGGTTTGCCGGCCTTTGAGCAGGTCGTCGCGGATAGCTGGGAACCACTCGCTCCAGCGCGGGTCGCCGGCCGTCCACATCGCCTGGGCGGCGTAGTAATGGGCGTAATAGAAGTGCGTGTCGCGCTGCGAGCGATTGTTGCCATCCGGCTTGAACTTCATCAGGTAGGCAAGCGCTCGATCAATATCGGGGCCTTGGTAAAGGCCGGCTGAGTAGAGGGCGCACAAACCGGCGGCCGAGCGCGGGAATGCGGCATCGCCGGTGTTGCGGAAATAGCGGAAGCCGCCGTTGCGCCGATCCTGGCATTGCTTGACGTAATCGACACACTTATCCACCTGCGATTTCGGCACCTTCAACCCGGCATTGCGGGCCGAACGCAGGGCCATGATCATGCTGACCGTCACAGAGATGTCGGCCTGTTCGATGATTGGGCGATAGCGCCAACCCCCTTCGGCGTTTTGACAATCGAGGATGAGTTGCACCGCCCGTTCGAGCGTGGTGCGGATGCGTTTGGACAACGCGGCATCATCGGCGAGGCCATACGCTTCGCCAAGGAGCAAGGTGCCGAACCCGTGGCTATACATCGGCCCGTGCGACGATTGCACGGGATGATAAAGAAAGCCGGGCGTGGTTCCGCTCTCCTGACTCAAGACGTAGTTGATGGCACGAGTGACAACCGCGCTATATTTGCCGCGATCCGGTGCGTGGCCGCCGGCCAGAAACGCCAAACCTGCGAAAGCCGTCACCGCAACGTTGCCCTGCAACTGTTGGCCGTCGCCAAATGAGCCATTGGCCGTTTGTTTAGTGGCGAGATACTGCAACCCGCGATCAATTGCCTGCTGTGCTTGGGCGTTGATGTGATCCGGTGTCGGTGCTTTATCTTGTCGCGCAATGGTTCGACCAGCGAGCAACAGCGACGCCGACCCGGCAAGAAACATGCGTCGATCGACGGGCGTCATTTCTTCGGCTCGTTCTTGCGATCGCTCTCGGCGAGCTTGGTGTAATATTGCCGAAGGAGTTCCTGATACTTGGGCATGAAGCGATCGCGATAATAATGATCGACCTCTTGCCGCAGCGACTCGGGCAAGTGACCCCAGACATCACGATACACATCCGACATCTTGTCGGGTTTACCGGTGGCCTGATTGGGCATGGTCGCGCCGCCACCTTTGTCAGGATTCCCGCCGGGATTACCTTCAGCATCACCTGGTTTTGGCCCCTTGTCATTCGGCTGATTCGGAGTCGGCGGCGTGTTTCGACTCGAGGGACTTTGCTCGCCTTCACGGGCCATATC
>JANLTA010000418.1:0-6268 GCA_031362705.1 Gemmataceae bacterium
TCGCCAAGCAAGGCTTTGGCCACTACGCCGCCCATCACTTTCCGCATATCGAAGCCCATCCGATCATGGCCTTTTTGATTGGCGGGTTGATCTGCGTGATCGAGGTATTTGGACACGGGATCAAGGCGTTCGTGCTTGCGGTTCGGTTGTTTGCCAATATGTTCGCCGGGCACATGGTGCTGGCGTTTATTTTGTCATTCATCGTGATGGCAAGGCATCTGCCGTGGTTCGGCTTCTGGCCCATTTCCTTTGGCAGCGTGATCCTGATCGCGTTGCTGAGCTTGCTGGAACTATTCGTCGCCTGCCTGCAGGCGTACGTTTTCGCATATCTCACGGCTTTGTTCATGGGATTAGGCTTGCACACGAGTCATTGAGACATAAAAAAGAGGGACCACGGTGGTCCCCCGAGCCGCTCACAGTCACTTACGCAACGATACGAAAGGGAAGAATGATGAAACTGACGCGCCTGGCAGCCATTGTCGCTGCTGCGTTCCTCATGATGTCTCCGGCATTGATGGCCCAAGTCAATCCGCCAGCGGGCGGCCCCGCCGTGGTCAAAGCCGCTGAGCCGATGTTCGGCAAAGCAATCGGCGCTGGTTTGGGCGCGGGCATTGCCTTGATTGGCGCTGGCATCGGCTTCGGCAAGATCGGCTCCGCCGCTCTGGAGAGCATGAGCCGGCAGCCGGAAGTGGCAGACAAGGTCAGCGGCAGCATGATCACCATCGCGGCATTGCTCGAAGGTGCCACATTCTTCGGCCTGCTTGTCTGCCTGGTCAGCTTGTTCGTGTAATGCTTCGAGTCGATCCGGCGGTGCCCCGTCTTAGCCGACAGGCGAATACGGGCGTCTGATGGAGTGCGTATGTTCCGGTTGCGTTACACCTTGGTGCTTGTGTTGGCCGGCTTCGGCGGAGCCGCGCGCGCGTCCGACGATAAAAGCGCGGACCACGACCACGATAAAGCCGCGCATGGCGCGCCGGCAAAATATGAAGTGACCGGCCACGATGAGAATGGCCATTACTTCGTCAAGCAAATCGATACGGCCAACCCGGCCGAAAAAGC
This sequence comes from Gemmataceae bacterium, assembly GCA_031362705.1. Taxonomy (GTDB): domain Bacteria; phylum Planctomycetota; class Planctomycetia; order Gemmatales; family Gemmataceae; genus JAIBBI01. The sequence goes on from JANLTA010000418.1 coordinate 1,060, forward strand.
TGAGTTGCAGCACTTGATCGAGGCCGGCCATGCCCACGAGGTCGTCAACAAGTCGGCGCCGACGCTCGACAAGATGGCGTCGCTTCGCTTCGATCTCGGCATCTGGTCGATGGTTATCTTCCTGGTGCTGCTCTTTTTGCTCAGCAAAATGGCTTGGCCTAAAATGATTGCCGGCCTGCACAAGCGGGAAGAGAACATTCGCAGCGCACTGGATGAAGCCGAGAAGGCCCGCGGCGAAGCCAAGACGCTGATGGGTGAGTTGGCCAAAGAACGCGCTGAAGCCGCAGACAAAGTCAAAGCGATCATTGATGAAGCCAAGCATGACGCGCAGACGACGGCTGATGACTTGTTGACCAAAGCGCGAGCGGATATCACCACCGAGCGTGAACGGCTCAAGCGCGAAATACAAATCGAAGTCGATCAAGCCATGCAATCACTGTGGACGAAGACCGCGTCGCTGGCCACGCAGGTGGCCGGCAAGGCGATTCGCAAACAATTCGATGGCGATCAGCAGCGTCGGCTGATTGATGAAGCCGTGGCTGAACTTCGCAAAACGAGCGTTTGATGGCATTCAAGGACATTCACGATCTTGATCCGACGCGGGCGCCATCCGTCTTCGACGTGGATGTGCTGCGCATCGCCCGGATTTATGCGGATGCCCTGTTACGGGCCGCTATCAAGGCCAACAAGATCGACGAGTTTCAGGAGTCATTCGATTCGTTGGTCGGCAATCCGCTGGTGCAGCAACCAACGCAAACGGATGTCGTGTCGCTAATCGTCCACGGTGGCATCCCCCGATCGAAAAAAGAAGAAGTGTTCCGCAAGGTGTTTGAGGGCAAGGCCGAGCCGTTGTTCCTGAACTTCCTGTTGGTCCTGAATAAGCACAACCGCCTGGAAATTCTGCGACCAACGGCCGCGATGTACCGCGGATTGCGTGACGATCATTACAAACGGGTCCGCGTGCTGGTCCGCTCGGCCACGCCGCTGACGGATGACCAACGGGCCACGGTTCGCGAATTGGCTGCCACGCACTTCCAAATGCAACCAGTTCTGGTCGAACAGATCGATGAAGAATTGCTGGGCGGAATTCAAGTGCAGGTCGGCGACAAGCTGATCGACTTGTCGGTTCGTGGCCGGCTTGAGACTTTGAAGAATCAACTGATTGAGAGAGGCACGCATGAGATTCAACGCCGACGAGATCGTCTCGGTCCTGCAGTCTGAGATTGAGACGTATCGTGACAAGGTCGAATCCCGCGAGGTCGGTAAAGTCCTCGAGGTGGGTGACGGCATCGCGCGGGTTTATGGCTTATCCAACGTGATGTCGGGCGAATTGGTGGAGTTCACCCGTGCCGGCGTCCGCGGCCTGGCGTTTAACCTCGAAGAAAACTCCGTCGGCATCATCATCCTCGGCGATTACCTCGGTATTGAGGAAGGCGACGAAGTCCGCACGACCGGCGCTTTGCTGTCGGTACCAGTTGGCGACGCATTGGTTGGCCGCGTGGTGGATCCACTCGGCAATCCGATGGACGGCAAGGGACCGATTGTCACCGATAAAACGCGGCCGTTGGAATTCATCGCCCCCGGCGTGGTCGAACGCCAACCCGTGAAGACGCCCCTGCAGACGGGTATCAAGGCCATTGACGCCATGACGCCAGTGGGCCGCGGTCAGCGCGAGCTCATTATCGGCGACCGCAAGACCGGCAAGACCACGATTGCCATCGACACGATTCTGAACCAGAAGACGGAACGAGTGATCTGCGTTTACGTCGCCATCGGCCAGAAGGAATCGACCGTCGCCTCGACGGTGGAATATCTCCGCAAATACGGCGCGATGGACTACACCATCGTCGTCGTCGCGTCGGCAGCCGTGGCCGCGCCGCTGCAGTACATCGCGCCCTATGCTGGCACCGCGATGGCCGAGTACTTCATGTACGAGCACGGCCGCGACACGCTGTGCGTTTACGACGACCTGACGAAGCAGGCATCGGCATACCGGCAACTTTCGCTGCTCATGCGGCGACCGCCGGGCCGCGAGGCGTACCCCGGCGACGTGTTTTACTGTCACTCGCGGTTGCTGGAGCGTTCCGCCCGCGTGGCCGACCGCTACGTGATCGTGCCCGGCAACGTCAAAGCCGAAGACAAGATTACCGACGACTGGGGCGTCAACGACGCGGCCAACTCTAAGGAAGCGCGCAAGACCGGCGGCGCTTGCCGCTCGTACATGGGGCCGAAAGGTCACGAGGAAGCGGAAAAGGATCTGGCAGACCTGACCAAGAAGCTGCCGACGCAGAATCTGAAGATTGCCAAGGTGTGGAACTCCGGCGGCTCGCTGACGGCGTTGCCGATCATTGAGACTCTGGAAGGCGAAGTGTCGGCTTACATCCCGACCAACGTGATTTCAATTACCGACGGGCAGATCTACCTACAGCCGGACTTGTTCTTCGCAGGCGTTCGCCCGGCGGTGGACGTGGGCATCAGCGTGTCGCGTGTCGGCGGTAACGCTCAGATCGGCGCGATGAAGCAAGTGGCCGGCGGTTTGCGGCTCGACTTGGCGGCGTTCCGCTCGCTGGAAGCATTCGCCCAACTTGGCACCGAACTCGATAAAGCCAGCCAGCAACAGCTCGACCGCGGCTATCGCATGGTTGAGATTCTGAAGCAACCAGCTTTCTCCCCGATGAACGTCATCGACCAGGTGCTCGTGCTGTACGCCGGCTCGAATGGCTACCTCGACAAAGTGCCAGTGAAGCAAGTGCCCGCATGGCAGGAGCAGTTTGTCGCGTACATGAAGGAACAAAAGTCCGAAGTGCGCAAGAAACTCGAAACCGAAAAGAAGCTGAGCAAGGAACTGGAAGCAACGCTGAAGGCGGCGCTGACCGAGTTTGGCACCCAGTTCAAGGCAAAATAGTGACCACGAAATACACGAAATACGCGAAATAAGAACAGTGCTTCTTTCGTGTGATTCGTGTCTTTCGTGGTAAGAACCACATGGCAAACACCCGCGAACTCGTGAAGCGCCGCAAGGCGATCCGCAACATCCGCAAGATCACGCGGACCATGGAGTTGATCGCCACATCGCGCTTTAAGAAGGCCATGGACCGCGCGTCCGAGGCCGAGGCGTACACGCGAAAGATCAGCGAGTTGGCGGCCGACCTGATGGCCAATGCAGGTGAAGTATCGCATCCGCTGCTGAAGGAACGGCCGGTCGTCAAGAATGCCGTGCTATTGGTGCTGTGTTCCAATCGCGGTCTTTGCGGCGGCTATAACGGCGGCATCCTTCGCGAGGCGATGCCACGCATTCGGCAAGCGACGGCCGCGGGTATCAACCTGGGTATCGAAGCATCCGGTAAGCGCTCCATCGCGTTTTTCAAGTTTCAAAAGATCGTTACGACGCACAGCTACACGCAGTTTGAAGACAAGCCGCGCTTTGAAGATGTGAACGAGTTGGCCGACCGATTTATCCAGGGCTACATCGAAGGCACGATTGACCGCGTCGATGTCGCTTACACCAAGTTTATCAACGCAGCCCGGCAGCAAGCGGTGGTTGAAACGCTGTTGCCACTGTCGGCCCCCGCGACGAAAGAAACGAAGCCGGTTGGACCAAAGTTGGAATACGAGTTCCTTCCCGATGCCAAGGGCATTCTGGAGGAGATCCTGCCGGTGTCGTTCAAGGTGCGACTGTTCAAGTGCTTCCTCGATGCGGCGGTCAGCGAGCAGATCGCCCGCCGGGTCGCCATGAAGGCCGCCACCGACAACGCCGACGACATCATCAAGGATCTGTCGCAGCAATACAACCGCGCCCGCCAATCGAAGATCACGACCGAACTTTCGGAGATCATCGCGGGAGCCGCGGCACTCGAATAACGTTGAAACTTATCACGGGAACGAAGTATGGTTGCTACGAAGGACGGTCAGCAAATCGGGCGTGTTGTCCAGGTCATTGGCTCGACGTTTGACGCCGAGTTCAATGAAGGGCAACTGCCTGAAATCTATAACGCGCTGCGCATTGATGCAGTCAATAAGGGCATCAAGCTCCGCCTCGTGGGCGAGGTTCAGCAGCATCTGGGCGGTAACCGTGTGCGCTGCGTCGCCCTCGGCTCGACTGACGGTTTGATGCGCGGCATGGATGTTGTGGACACCGGCAAGCCGGTGACCGTACCAGTGGGCGATGTCGTGCTGGGCCGGGTGTTTAATTTGCTGGGTGAAGTCATTGATGGCCGTGGCCCGATCAAGGCGACCGAATTCCGCCCGATTCACCAGGATCCGCCGAAGTTCAATGAGTTGTCGCCGAAGACGGAGCTATTCGAGACCGGCATCAAAGTTATTGACTTGCTCACGCCGCTGGTGCGCGGTGGCAAAGCCGGCCTGTTCGGAGGTGCCGGCCTCGGCAAGACGGTTATTCTCACGGAACTCATCGCCCGCATCGCTAGCAAGTACGAAGGCTATTCGGTGTTTGCGGGTGTGGGCGAGCGGACCCGTGAAGGTAACGACTTGTGGCTGGAAATGCAGGAGACTGAAATTGGCAAGACCGGCCGCTCGGTCATCGAGCAAACCGCCATGGTGTTCGGCCAGATGAATGAGCCGCCGGGTGCGCGACTCCGCGTCGCACTTACCGCGCTGACGATGGCCGAGCGGTTCCGCGATACAGGCAAAGAGACGTTGCTCTTCGTGGATAACATCTTCCGTTTCTCACAGGCTGGCTCCGAAGTGTCGGCCCTTCTTGGCCGCATGCCGAGTGCGGTAGGTTATCAGCCGACTTTGGCCACGGAAATGGGTCAGCTTCAAGAGCGGATCACTTCAACGGCCAAGGGGGCCATCACGTCGGTCCAGGCTGTATACGTGCCGGCCGACGACCCGACCGATCCAGCCCCGGCCAACACGTTCCAGCATTTGGACGCGTTCATTTACCTTGAGCGGTCCATTGCGGCTCGCGGCATCTACCCGGCCATCGACCCGTTGGCGTCGAACAGCCGTATTTTGGAGCCGGGCGTTGTCGGCGAACGGCACTTCAACTGTGCCCGCCGGGTGCAGCAGATTTTGCAGCGTTACCGCGAACTGCAAGACATCATCGCCATCCTTGGTGTCGACGAATTAAGCCAAGAGGACAAGCAAGTCGTGGCTCGTGCCCGCCGGATCGAGCGGTTCCTGTCACAACCGTTTATCGTGGCCGAGGCGTTTACGAACAAGCCCGGCAATGTGACGCCGTTGGCCG
>JANLTA010000425.1:0-2459 GCA_031362705.1 Gemmataceae bacterium
GTCGCCTTGGGATGCGAGAGGAATCGACATAGCCATTGTGCCTCGATAGCCGCTCATGGCGATCGCGGCGTCGCCGTGGCGCAGAACCGAAGGAATGGCGTTGATAGTCATGCCGCCGGCCGACCAGATCACACGGCCCGTGGACAGATCGTGGCTGCGCACTTGATTCGTGCCATTGAGAATCACTTGTGTGGTGCCGGCGAATTCGGTCACGAACGGCGTGGTCCACGTCGTCACCTCGTCGCGGTCGGCTTTCCATTTCGTCTTGCCCGTTTTCGCGTCCAGACAATACAGGGCGGAATCGACCTCCTGATCCCAGTTCAATAATAGGTTGTCACGCCAAATCACCGGCGTCACGGCTTCGCCCCAGGCACGGCGGGTGGCGAGGCGGCCGAGTTGCCGCTCCCACAGTTGTGTGCCGTTCATGTCGAAGCAGAAGATGCCGAACGAGCCAAAGGAAACGTAAAGTCGCTCGCCATCGGTGGTGGGTGAGCCGGCGGCATAACTGTGCGTTTCGTGATGGCCCTCATGGGGCACGGCTTCGGTGGCAACCTTGCGCCATTTCACCTGGCCGGTGGCCCGGTCGTAACTGGTCACGATGAAACGGTAGAAATGCGTCGGTGGCTTGGTATTTCGTTCGATGCCGGGCTTGGGCTGGGGCAGTTCATCCGGCTTGGCTTCGCGATCGGTCGGCTCGGCCGAGACGATGAACACCTGATCGCCCCAGATGATCGGCGTCGCGCTGCCTCGGCCGACGAGCGGTGCCTTCCAGCGGATGTTCTTACCACTTGGGCCATCCCAGTTGATGGGAGGATCAGCATCGGGTGCGGTGCCGTTGGCATTTGGACCACGCCAATGCGGCCAATTGTCGGCGGCCGAAGTTGAACCGGCGATTGCGGCAATGAGTAGTGTGAACAGCCAACGGATCATTATTGCATCCTGGGACCATGCAAGCGACGGTAGTCTGTCAGTTGGTTTATGGGGTTGGTGAACGGGTGGCGTTTGGCGCTTCGCGCTCCGCTGCGGGGTACCTTCGTGTCGCGGCTAACCCTGTCGATGTGAATTGTTCGCGACGGGCAGGCAACGCAGTTTCTGTATACCGGATACGACAACTTACGGTATGATTCCCGCATGGCTCAAGCGAGGAGGGTGTACATGAAGACGAAGAAGCCGACCAAGAAGAAAAAGCCGGCGGCAGTAGCGCGCAAGCCACGCAAGCAGGCGGCCAATGGCATTCTGGTGCCGCGTGACAACAGCGCGGCGATTGCAATGCTCGACCGGTGGGCGAAAGATGATTCGGGCTACGATGAAGCCACTTGGCCGGAGTTGAAAGCGGCGCTAGAGGAAAACCGCAAAGGCCAGCGGAAGTTGTTCCGTGACTAATTCCAAATAGCAACGGTTCTTAGTAAAGGCGGGTCTAATGGTGGGTCTCGCAGACTCGACCCACCCTACAATGCCATGCTTTTGATGCCGCCGTGGTGGGTTTCGCATATTTGACCCACCCTACATGATGATGCGAGCAATGCCGCCGTAGGGTGGGTCGAGTATTCGAGACCCACCAGAACTCGCAATCGCAATGATTCAGCACCTGTACCAGTCACCGACCGAACATCATCGCGGCCGCACCCGTGGTCACGCATGTCGCCACGACTAATGGCAAGCACACGCGCCTGACAATTTCCATGGGTTTCACGCCAACCAGTGGCGCGCATACCAATAGCACGGCGGCGGCGGGCGATGTTGTTCTTCCGGCGGCGGCGGCGATGGAGGTGAGGGCGCCGAGGGCGAGGTTGTTTTCGAGGGGCCAATCCGGCTGTGCGAAGAAGCGGTACATGCTTTCGGTGGCGGCCATGCCGGAGCCGGAGACTACGCCGAAGAGGAAGGTCAGAATGCCGGCGATGGGCCAGATCATGCCGGGGCGCGCTTTGGTGAGTGCGCCGACCCATTCGGCCAGGTTCAGAGCTTTGATTCCGGTGCCGAAGCAGTTGGCGGCGATGATGATGGAGATGATGTTGGCCATCGCGTAGCCGACGCCTTCGAAGAAGGTCTTGAGCACGGTACGCCACATTCGTGGTGCCGCCAGAACCGCGAAAATGCAGCCGACAAGCATTGAGACGCCGATGAGCCGGGTGTCGTACACTCCCGTCCTGCCAGGTTCGACGATCCACTGGTCGGGAATGTGAAACCAAAAGAGCGGTGCGCCGCACATGAGTAGAAGTACGAGCGGCAGCAACGGGACGAGAGCCTTGAAGTAATTGATACGTTGGCCGGTGACTGGTTGAGTGATCGGCTCATCGCGCGGTTCCCGGCCACACGTTAACCAGAACACGATTGTGGCGACAATGAACTGGACCGCGAGCAGGCGCAACATCAGCGGTTGGACCTTAGCTGGACTGACCGGTATTTCCTGAGTCGAAAGTTTCTTGACGACTGATTGCAACTCTGGGGCACCGGGGTTG
>JANLTA010000434.1:0-1784 GCA_031362705.1 Gemmataceae bacterium
AATATGCCGTTTTCAAAGGCAATGGGCGTAAGAATGTTCATACCGCGGGTGGCTTGCACGGTTTGATCCCAAAGCACTTTGCCGGTGTCGGGGTCGAGGCCGGCCAGTTTCTCGCGCGTCTGCACAAGCAACTGCCGGCGGCCGGTCACTTCGGTGAGGATGGGTGAGCTGAACGCACTGCCCATCATGCCGCCGCCGTCGTTGAGGCTGCGCCATTTTTCGATGCCAGTAGTCTTGTCCAGGCAGAAACAGGATGACCCAGCCTGTACGAAGAGATCGTTGCCAACGACCAGCGGCGAACAGACGCAGCCAAACGTGGGTAAGGATGAGCCGTATTTGCCGACGAAATCGACGCGCCAAATCTCCTTGCCATCAGTAGCGTTGAGACACACCAGCACATCGCGTATGCCGGCAACAAAAAGACGTTCGCCATCGTAAGCAGGCGTGGAGCGAATCCAGCTTCCATTGGAGCGAGCGAAGAACGGCACGTCCATCGCGCCGGGCCAGCGTGCCTGCCAGATGATCTTGCCGGACTTGCGATCCAAGGCGGTGACAACTTCTTCGGCCTTATCTTTGGTTTCGGTGGTGAACACCTGGTCGGCCGAAACGATCGGGCCGGAATAGCTTGGCTCGAAATCGACGCGCCACAACTGAACAAGGTCGGCTTCTTTGAGCGAATCGGGCCACGCTTCGCCGGTGACATGGCCATCGCGCGTCGGGCCACGCCATTGCGGCCAATGTGCTGGATCCGCGGCGGCACCGAGTGAGAACGAGACGAGAATAATCAGAAGTGAAGCAATCCAAACGATATTGCAACGAAATTGTGGCACCAATGGCTCCTCGGACGATCAACTTGTTGATGAGGCTGACGCTAGGAGTACCTTAGTGATGCTGGCGCGGTTTCGCGCGGGGTGAAGCGTTCTAACTGCTAGCGTGGCGGCGCTTTTTCCCGCGAGTCGACTTGGATCACAGCATCAGCGACATCCGCAAGTGGCTTGGCAAAGGCGGCGGTGAGGCTGAGTACTTTGGGGCGAGCGGCGACCACTCGTTCGTTGGACCAGCGCGGCTGCGGTGTCGTGACCAGTGCGGCTATGCGGCTGGCCATGCGGGTGGAGTACATGGCGCCAATGTGGGGAACGAACAGCACCTCGGCCGGAACGCCCTGGGCTTGCAACTCGGGAGTCCATTGCGCGTCGCGGCGAACCACTCCGTCGCCGATCCAATTCATGGCCGCCACGATGCAGACGAACTCCACATGGAGTGGTATCTTTTTGTCGGCGCGGTCCCTAGCGGCGGCAGCGCGATCGTCCCTGGTTAACGAGCGAACAAAGGGAAGCTGCACAGCGCGGACGCCGTGACTCAGGACCGTCCATTCAGAGCCGGCGTTGGGGGCACAAACCTGCACGACTTTGGTGACACCCGAGTTCGGCGTGTCTTCGACGAAAAGTCGCGCGATGACGCCGCCGGCTGAGTAACCGACAAGCGTGACCTCATCGTAACCGGCCGTGCGCAACGACCGCACTGCGTGAGCGAGTACGGGTTGCCGGGCGACTTCATCCAGCGCTACGGTTTGCGCGTAATGAAAGGCGTACACATCCGCGTCGGGTGCGAGCGCTTTGACGATTGGGTTTTGTGGCTTTTCCCACGTGCTGGGTCTGGCTCGGCCAGCCGCGTCCGCACTGACGGGTTGCGGCCGCAGTCCGTGCAACAATACCACTGCACGCCGCATGTCCGGCCTGCGTCGCGGCGTGGCGTCGCCTTCGACGGCGACGGTTGGTGTCGGC
>JANLTA010000462.1:0-4415 GCA_031362705.1 Gemmataceae bacterium
CCGCCAACTCAAGCGGCTCGCTAACCCCAAATCTACCAACCAGTCTTCGATCATAGATCCCTGCATGCCCGTAAGCCACAGGCAAACCTGGGTGAGTCGGCGGAGCGTGGTGCCTTGGTCGTGTATGACGGCATACCTCGAAACAGCAAAGGAACTCATCATGACCGTGGTATTAAATGGCCAGCGCCGGCCCAATCTGAACGATCAGATCAACCGCCTGGACCGCATTCTCGATGGACTGGCAGACGGACTCAACGAGTCGGTGGCCACCGCCGTGCAAGTGGCGGTCCATGCCGCGGTCAAGGAAGCGACCGAGACCGTCTTGCGCGAGTTGTTCACCGGCGCAGCGGTGTTGCCGGCGCTCGCCGCCGCCATGGCGCCGCCTCAACCGACTTTGCCTGTGCACCATCGAATTGGCCATGGCGTTCGTTGGTTGTGGCGAAAAACGGTCGCGGTTGTCACGGCGCTGCCGACAACAATCCGTCGATCCGTGATGGGACTCGGCAGAAGTTTGCTGCGCATCCCCAATGCCGCGCGCCGCGCGACCGTCAGGCGCATTACCCGAACGGCGGCTACGTTCACCGGTCTGATCCTGGTTGCTTGGCGGTTGCGTCGAGCTGTGCCTTTGGCGATCACCGCCGGGTTGGGTGCTGCGGCGCTGGGCTACTCGGCAACACCTGTGCTGGCCGCCGTCCTGCACGGGGTGACCATCACGGCCATTGCGATGATGGCACGTCTTTTGACTCCCGCACCACTGCCACGTTTTGCGCCCAAGAGAACTTAGTGGTGCACCGATGCGATGTTCGGTTACCCGGCTGCCGGATAATCCCCCACTCACCCACGGGGATTAGTCGGACGGCCGGGGACCATCAGTAAGCACGCTGACTCAACCACGTATTGACTACCACAGGAGGCCGCATGGCCAAGTCGCTCATCGACGAACTTCACGTGAGCATTTACGTGTCAACAAAACTACCCGCTTCCGTCACCGACGCAATCGGGAAAACACTCAAGGGGAAGCGCCTCAATCTCCAAATCAACGGTGCCGTTCGCGCCGTGTTCCGCCGGTACCGATCGTTGAGCCGTTGCACTATCAAAGTGTCCCGTTGAGTCCGGAGCGTTTGCCAATCTTGCCGAGATACAATTCGCTCACGGCACGAACCAATATTGGGATGGGTGCAGTCAGCGAACGCTTACAGACACTATTAAGCGGGGGCCTCACGCCCTTTTTTGGTGATTCGCACTCGTTTTTCGCATGGTGCGAAGATGATGCGAAGAGCGCTCTATTAACTAGCACCATGCAATGCGCGGTGCTCCTAGGAGTCGACCGTGCGAATCACTGACAAATCGTCCAAGGGCGAAGCTCCGAATGATTGCAACGAAACAAACGCTGACGATAACCGCAATCGGAACGCTCGGCCTTTCGCTCCGCCCGCTATGGCAATACTCACCGCCAGCGGATCAGTCGCACTTCCGATTGATCGAATCAACGGACCAACCGATCCGTTCGTTGATTCAGTTCGCGAATTACGCCGTCGGCGACTGGTACAGTTTTTGGCCGAGACAATCGCCCGTGATCTGAATCTGCCGCCAAACAACCTGAGGAGACCTAACTGTGATTAAGCGGAAATTCAACCCGACGTTGCCACTGCGATTCGTCGTTTACAAGCGCATGTCCAGCGACAAACAAAATCCCCGGTCCCCAGAACAACAGCACGAGACCATCCAAAGCGAAATCAAGCGGCTTCAATATCCTTGGGTGGAAATCGGAAGCTACACTGATGCGGGAATCTCAGGTCGACTCGTGAAGAGGCGACCCGAGTTTTCCCGGATGATTCAGGACATTCGTTCGGGCAACATCAGCGTTGACGCAATTCTTGTGGATACATTTGAACGGTTCGGACGTGCCGACGAACTGGAATCAGTGCGACGTGAATTACTTGTGCGACATGGTGTTCTCGTTCTGACAGCCGACAGCCGATTCTCCGATCCTACGTCGGTTTCCGGAAAGGTCCTGAGTTCGTTTGAATCGTTACGCGCTACGGAGGACAGCAGAATCAAGGGGCATAATGTGCTTCGCGGCAAGCGCGACGCCGCCAAACTTGGCCACTGGCCCGGAGGAAAGGCGCCGTTCGGATACCGTCTGGAAAATGTTCTTGTAGAAGAGAACGGCCGAATGGTGGTGGCCTACAGCATTTTGGTGCCAGATCCTGCAACCGATTGGATTATCGCCCGGATGTTCAGGGCGGCGGCCGATCACGGCTGGGGCAGTTCGAGGTTGACTCGAATGCTGAACTCCGACCCAGACATTCCAGAGGAATACAAGCCCTTTGCGGAGGCGTCGGTCAATCGGTGGCTTGGCAACCCGATTTACTATGGTGAGCTCGTCTGGGGAGAATACTGCACCGATATAATAGACGATCGAGAAGTTGCCGAGCGCAACGATCCAGCTGATGTCCTCAGAATTCCACGCTTCTGCAGGGGCATCATTGAAAAAGAGCTTTTTGATCGCGTTGAGGCTCCTCGAAGCGTGCGGCGGCAGCGTGCCCGAGAGGCTCGAGCTGCGGCTCGCAATCCATCGGATAAATTGATTCGGCCGATCGCACCAGGCTTGACCATCAAATATCCGCTGTCCGGGTTAATTCGTTGCGGCCATTGCAATCGTACGATGACGATTGCAAATTCGCCTACCTACACCACCAAGGCAGGAGTTGAGAAATCTTATGCTTCGTACCATTGCACAGCAGCGCCTTTAGACCAGTGCCCCAATCGGACGCGCATCCCGGAGATCTGGATCCGAGAAACAGTCGTTGACCTTATGTTTTGTCGCCTATTTGGGCCACACTAGTCAGCCGGCAACGACAGTATGTTGGTCTTGGCCGTACGGCCCGGACAGAGATGTCACTGTAAACTGGAGGAAACCCATGACCAAGCGATGGACCGCTGCCAAACTTGAGAAATCTGAGATTTTCAGAGACCTCGTGCAACGTGTGCATTACGAGGCCGCTCGACGCCAAGAGGTTGGGCAGGACCGACGACCTGCTTTGGCCGCACAAACTTCAGAACTTGAGGAACAACTGCGAGGTTGGTCTCAAACCCTATCAAAACCAAACTTGACGCATCAGGTGCGAAGCCGTATTGAAGCCGACTTTACCGGTGTTCAAGATCGCCTTGAGTCGATTCGTCTTGAGATCGCGGGACTCGACCATGCAATCGAAGTATCGCAAGTTAGTATTTCAGCCGCAGATGTCGCAGAGCGTTTGAATCGGGTCGCGGACATTTTGTTAAATGGCAATGCGACTCGCGCGAATCTCGAACTTTCGCTGCACATTGATCGAATCGTCGGCACGAGTGACGGCCGCGTCGTGGTGCGGACGTGCCAACTGGGGGCTTTGGCCGGAATGACATCGCAACTTGCGAGTTCCAAATCGGAACGACCTCCTACCTTACTGCAGAACGATGGCACGCGTCAAACGAAAGGCCGTCAACGAACCAGGTTGCGGGCTAGCGGAACTGACGTCCAGGGCAATGATCTTGTTGACCTCTCGCATTTCGCTGCCGACGTGAATCGTTTTGCGGGACTTGGCTCTGAATGGTTTACGGACGACGAGTTTCGCATTCCGGGACGGAACTTCTGGGCCAAGGAAAACGCAACCGCTGTTGCTGCACGACGCAAGGAGGGATTGTGTCATATGCAGCTAGCAGAAGAGTTTGGTGTTTCTGTTCCGACAGTGCGACACGCCTTAGAAATCGCTCGCAAAGAGGACAGCTCGTTGGATAAACTTCCGCGCAAGATGCCTCGCCCTCGTTGGCCCGAGGAATGTTGGCAAGAAGTGGTCGAACTGCGCAATGAAGGTAAAACAATCGCCGAGTTATGCGAACATTTCGGGAAAAGCCAACCGTATGTCAACAAGGCACTTCGAATTGCAGCGAAAAAGCTCTCTGAATCGATGTCGGAAGATGAATTTAAAGGGCTGTGACTGAAAGCGGCAATTGTAGCTGCGAGCTGATAGATGCCGTCTTGCAAACTAAATAACGACTAGACCCGCCGCATGGCGGGCCTATTTTTTTAGCCTCGATGTGCCATAAGCCTCATCTGTACAACGTGTTATGAAATAGTTCAGATGGGAAAAATAAAACATAAAACGTTCGCGGATAGTACCACGCCTATGGTCATAGGCGTGATGCTATCCGCGAAGACTTGTCCATTCGCTTTTGGTATTCATGAATCCAGACAAGTCCCCAATGCCTGACGATTCGAGAAATTCACGTCTGCGTTGAGCAGGCCGGCTAGCCGCGCTGGCGGACGGTGGCGACGCGCTGCCGGCGACCCTCGTAGCCGACCCGCTCGCCGTTGAGCACCGAACGCACTTCCAGTACGTACCGATGCGACATGGCCAGCGCGTCGTCGATCT
>JANLTA010000568.1:0-13206 GCA_031362705.1 Gemmataceae bacterium
ATCTCAATTTCAGATGTCATTTCCGGCCGTGCAGTGGAAGACCGGGAGGAGTTTCGATGCCGCGCTCCGGTCCGCTACCCTTCGATGGCCAGCCCCAGGCTGCGGGCCGTGCCGGCGATGATGCGGACGGCGTGGTCGAGGTCGCGGGCGTTGAGGTCTTGCAGTTTCTTCTGCGCGATGTCGCGCACCTGGGACGGCGACACCTTGAAGCCCTTGTACTTGCCGGACTTCTTGGTCTTTTCCTCGCCGGGAATCAGATCGCCGCCTTTTTTCTTCTCGACCGGTATGCCAGCAGCCTTCTTCAGCAAGACCGCGGCGGGCGGACTCTTGGTGATGAAGGTGAAGCTGCGGTCCGAGAAGATCGAAATCACCACGGGAATCATGATTCCGCGCTGGTCCTTGGTGCGATCGTTAAACTGGCTGACAAATTGGCCGATGTTGACGCCGTGCGCACCGAGGGCCGGGCCGACCGGCGGGGCAGGCGTGGCCGTGCCGCCAGGGCATTGCAATTTCACTTGCGCGGTTAGTTGTTTCGCCATTCGATTAACCTAAGAAATCGTGACACAACCGGCCACTCCGCGGCGGCATTTGTCGCCCGGATCGTGCCGGTTTTCGATGGTAGCGGTTGTTTACGGTGCCTCGACTTGCCAAGCCTCCACTTCCACGGGTACGGGCCGACCGAAAATGGTGAGTTCCACTCGGACGCGAGGCGGCTCTTTGGCGTCCTTTGGCTCCGTGATTTCCTTCACTTCGCCTTCCATGCCGGCAAAGGTGCCATCGCGGACACGGACGCGGTCGCCCTTCTCAAAGCCGATGTGGACCTTAATCTGCTCACGGGCCTGCTCGGCCGGGAGCTGACTGATCAGCATCTTCTCGATTTCGTGTTCCGGCATGGGTAGCGGGGCACGATTCGGGCCAGCTCCGACAAAGTCGCCGACGCCAGACGTTTCGCGGAACAAGTACAGGATGCGGTCGTTAAATTCGACCTTGGCAAACACATAGCCCGGATACATTTTGCGCGTCTTAACCACGCGCTTGCTTTTGACGAGGACGGTTTCGCGTTCGACCGGAATCATCAATTGGCCGAAGTATTCATCCAGGCCTTCAATCTTGACGCGGCGCTCGATCGCTTCCTTGATCGACTCCTCTCGGCCGCTCTGCACTTTGACGATGTACCAGTTCTTAGGGTCGGGCGGCTCGACCTTGGCGGCCTTTGCGGGTTTGGCCGGTGCGGGCGTTTCTTCATCCGTTGCTTCGGGCTGCTCAGCTTTGGCCGCCTTGGCTGGTTTCGCAGCTGGCAGCGCAGGCGTTTCCTCCACCGTGGCTTCGGTGTCTACGGCTTCCTCTTCGGCGATGGCGGCTTCGACATTCATGGCGGAGGGTGGCCCCGGTTACCAATCCAGTTTCTTGTAATCTTCTTCTGCGACCTGCTGCTTTTCAGGAGCCAGCTTGAGGATTCCCACGTAGGGATTGCTCAAGATCTTGCCCCAGGCGATATCGACGACGAATAGGAAAACGGTCATCAGTACGACCGTGGTCAGCACGACGATCGTGTCCTGAATCAAACTCTTGCGTGTCGGCCAGGCGATCTTGTTCAACTCGCCTTCGGTGGCGATCAGGAACTCGGCGAATGTCGGCATATGCACGACGCGATAAGCCAGCCAGAAACTCAACGCGGCAATGATTATCGGCAGCGTGAACTTCACGTCGGCCAATAGCGTGATGCCCTTTTCCATAAACGGCAGACGAATGATCCAATCCTTGCCCATGCTGTCCAGCGTGCCGTGTTGCAACAGAGTCCATACGCCGCAACCCGCCAGTGCCAGGAAGCCGATCATCGTGCAGCGGCGGACCAATTTGCCCTGACTCGGCTTATACGTTGCCGCGGAAAACCAGCCCTGATGCTCGAACTGTTGCATGGTCGGCGCGAACTTTGGCCCGCTCATAAATCGCCAGCCAAAGAACGCCGAAACTCCCGCGAGTGCCAGCCCAAATGCGTTGCCAATCGGGCTGCCGGTCGAGAACATCGACACGACGATCAGCGTAACAACCAACCATGCGACGATCGAAAACACGCCTGCACGTAATCCGAGTCGCGCATTGCTGCCGGCCAGTGATATGCCGAACATTGTCAGCAAACCGATGGCGAAGATTTCAACGACGATCAAGCCGGCAACATCGACGAATGAGCCGAGCGATGATCGCAGCCATTCAGATGCGCCATTGGCCCAGACCATCGGCACGCCGACGGTCAGGATGACAAGCGATGCGATCACGTAGACCGCGCCCATCATGCTGGCGCTGGCGAGACTGCTCGTCGGCCTCGGTATTTGCGTCGGACTATCCGGCATATTTCTGACCGCGACGGCCATAGTAATGTGTGCCTCCCGGCACTCGTCCTAACCACCCCAGCCGATCCCTCAGCCAGGTACCCGGCGGTCCGAAAACACGGGCGGTGCGACTCGAACGCACAACCTGCGGTTTTGGAGACCGCTGCTCTGCCAGTTGAGCTACGCCCGTAGCAGTTATCAGTGGCCAGTTATCAGTGGTCAGTAAGGAAGGACGTGGAACACGCCCATTCTCTCACACCGATCGCCGATAACCAACCACTGACGTCTGGCAACTACACTAAGATCTTCGTCACCACGCCCGAACCTACGGTTCGGCCTCCTTCGCGGATGGCGAAACGCAGGTTTTCTTCCATGGCGATCGGCATTTCCGGCAGCAACTCGATCGTCACTTTGACGTTGTCGCCGGGCATGCACATTTCCGCTGCCGTGCCTTCCAGCGTGGTCAAGTCGATGATCGACCCGGTCACGTCGGTGGTACGGAAGTAGAACTGTGGCTTGTACTTCGGGAAGAACGGCGTGTGGCGGCCGCCTTCTTCCTTCGTCAGCACGTAGATCTGACCTTCGAACTTCGTGTGTGGCGTGATGGTGCCGGGCTTGGCCAACACCTGGCCGCGTTCGAGATCGTCCTTTTCAACGCCTCGGAGCAGCACGCCGACGTTGTCGCCGGCTTCGCAGTAATCCAGCGTTTTATTGAACATTTCCACGCCGGTGACGACCGTCTTGCGCGGGGCCTTCATCAGGCCGATGATCTCGACTTCGTCGCCGACCTTGGCCTTGCCGCGCTCGACGCGGCCAGTGCCCACCGTGCCGCGACCTTTGATCGAGAACACGTCTTCGATCGACATCAGGAACGGCTTGTCGATGATGCGTTCCGGTTGCGGGATGTAAGTATCGAGCGCATCCATCAACTCGTCGATACACTTGCCGGCGGCGTCGTCTTTCGGGTTCTTGTACGCCATGTCCGACCGGCCCTTGATGATCGGGATTTCATCGCCGGGGTAGTCGTACTTCTTGAGCAAGTCGCGGATTTCCACCTCGACCAATTCGAGAAGCTCGGGGTCATCCACGGTATCGATCTTGTTCATGAACACGACGATACGCGGCACACCGACCTGACGCGCGAGCAGAATATGCTCACGGGTCTGGGGCATCGGGCCGTCGTTGGCGGCGACGACGAGGATCGCCCCGTCCATCTGGGCCGCCCCGGTAATCATATTCTTGATGTAGTCGGCGTGGCCCGGGCAATCGATGTGAGCGTAGTGCCGCAATGCCGTCTCGTATTCGACGTGCGCGACCGCAATAGTCACGGTCTTGTTTTCGTCGCGGACGGTGCCGCCCTTGGCGATATCGGCATACGACTTCGCCTTCTGATTATTCTTGAAGGCCTGCCGGGCCATGATGGCCGCGGTCAGCGTCGTCTTGCCGTGGTCGATGTGACCGATCGTCCCGACGTTCACGTGCGGCTTGTTGCGCACAAAAGTCTCTTTCGCCATCACTCCTCCAAAAGGTTTATTGCGTCGTCGCGGGCCGGCGTCGTCGGGGCCGGGGGCCGTTCCTGACTCAAGCCACTGGTTGCCTCAACTCTGAAAGCTGCTACTGGGGATTGAACCCAGGACCTCGTCCTTACCAAGGACGCGCTCTACCGCTGAGCTACAGCAGCAGACCTCGGCAAGGATGAAGGATGAATGCTGAAGGATGACCCCGGCCGGCTGACCGGCCTCACTTCATCCTTCATCCTTCCCACTTCATCCTTCCATCAGCGGGTGATGGGAATCGAACCCACATATCCTGCTTGGAAGGCAGGGGCTTTACCACTAAGCTACACCCGCATTTAACTTACGACTCCCGGGCCGCACCGGCCAAAGGTCGAACTGGGTAGGGAGGGATTCGAACCCCCGTAGGACTAAGTCCGCCAGATTTACAGTCTGGTGCGTTTGACCGCTCCGCCACCTACCCGCGGACCTCGCTCCTCAGACTTGGCGTCGCGCCATTCGGCGCTCCGCTCCGCAGACTCCGCGTCGCGGCTCACCGGTGCGCGTCGGCCGCCAAGCTAAAGCTCGCGGAGGGATTTGAACCCACGACCGCCGGTTTACAAAACCGGAGCTCTACCACTGAGCTACACGAGCGCATAGCACTGCGATGAACATTTTTATATAGACGCAGCCGCCATCGACGGCAATGGCGGCCTGCTTTTCGCAGCCTGCTGATAGGACACGGACAAGCTTTGGGAAGTTCGGGTGGGCGTTACCCACTGCGGCGGGGCCAATCCCGCGGCGAACGAGATTGGCAAAGTCAGAAGTTGGAGCAACACGACCGCCCGCGAATCAGATCGACCCCCCAAAACGTAGGCGGAACTGAATGAAGTCGCTGGCGCTCACGAAGTTGTCTCCGTCGAAGTCGAAATCGGGGTCGGGACCACCGAATGACAAGCGGAATTGGGTGAAGTCCGATGCGGCGACGGTGCCATCGCCGTCAATGTCACCATAAAAGCGATACAGTTTCTGCCCAACGGCCGGGTCGCCGACAAGCACATAATTGTCGCCGGCGATGCCATCACTATTGCCGTCCAATTGACCATTGCCGCTGGATACCTTTGCGGCATCAATGGTCAGTGTGTATCGCCCGTCAGCCAAAGAAGCGAAGTCGACAGCCGTCGTTCCCGAAAATGTCAATGTGACCAAGGTGCCCGGGCCAGTATTGTCCACGGACGCACTGAGGGTCGGCAGGGCGTTGTCCCCTTGCCGCTTCAATTGGAACGCGTCGACCGGCACACCGGAAATCGCGATAGTCTGGTCAAATGACACGGCCACACTCGTGACTCGCGAACGCTGCGTGTTGCCGCCATTGACGACCACGCCGGACACGGTAGGTGCCGGGGGTGGGACGATGTCGCTCGTAGCGACACCCAGATAATACTCGCCATTCGTTGTCGCACTGGCTGCGACGCGGACCAGGTATGTCGAGCCTGGTGTCAAACCCGATTTGGTCAGCGTTTCATTACGACCATCGGGCAAAGGACTTCCGGTACTCAGAAGTGTCGTGCCAGCGGCATCGAAAAACTGAATGCTCGGGTCAAGACTATTTGGAATCTGACCCGGCGCGTCTCCCGGTGTTCTCGTTTCCAAGACCAGCGTTACTTGACTCGGGGGCATTGTAACCGCGTACCAATCCGCGTCGGCGAGGGCCGTTCCGGCGGAGTTGGCGGAAAATGTGATGTCGGCCCCGGTCGCCCCTGTGCCGAACGCCATGAGGGCAATGCCGGAAACCTGGCCTGCGGCCCCGAGAGTCCCAAAGTTAAACGCTTGTGCGATGGCGATGTCCGCGATACCGCCGTTGGGATCGGCCGGCGAGTTGATGATCAAGAACGGGTCACGGTTGTCGAACCCTTCGGCGGAAACGACGCTGCGACCATCGGTCGATCCAAGGCCGACGGCCAGATTGCTGCTTGATCCATACGCGTGAACGAACTTGCCGCCCAAGACGACGTCGTTCGCAGTGGTGTACAACGATGCTGTCGCAAAATCCTGATCAGCATCGATATTCTCCAATGTCGCCACATTGGAAAGCGAAATTCCGGAGAGATTTGTCAAACGAGTGGCGATGGTTACGAAATCATCACCCTGATTGAAGAGGACCACACGTTCCACTTGAACGGACGTTCCGGCAACACCGACGATGCGCAGCCCCTTGGTTGAACCGGAACTGATATCCCGGCGACTAATGCCAGTGATTTGGCTGACACCAAAAGCCGCATTGTTGGTGTAGTTGACGCCGTTGTAGCCCACGGTAAATGACGCCAGCGGTGACCCCGGTACCACAAACTCAGTTCCGTTGAATTTGATGCCCGTTCCACCGGACGCCGTGACAAAGCTGCCGTCGGCATTGAAGCCAAGCGTGATTTTCGCGCCGGTGAGAATTACCGGCCCGGTGACAATCGGTCCTGTCAGATCAAAGAGGTTGCCGGTGGATCCGCCCTGCACGTTGCCAAGCACCCCTCGCGTATTTGCTAGAGCCTGGGCCGTCGCTGCGGTGTTGTTTGCTTCCGCCTCAAAGGTGGCGTTTTTGGTAACGACCAAGCTATAGTCGGTATTTTGACCGCCCGTGAGTTTCAGGTAATGTGTTCCTGCTCCCGTGACGGCAAAATTGTTGATCAGTTTGTCAACATTGGTCGGTCCGCCGGCACCTGTCGCCAACGTGATGTTGCTTGAATCCACCAACGAAACGTTGACACTGCCGCCGGACAACGACTTGACGGCCACCGACACTCGATCGCCTGCGGCCAAATCGACGCGGTACCAGTCCTCGTCGGAACCGGAAATGGCAATATTGTCGTAGGCTCGGCCATCGGTGGTTGCGGTGAAGTTGTCGTATTGTTGAAACTTGATTTTGAAGCTCGCTCCGAGAACCATGCCCGCGCTAGCAGCGGCCGCCGCCAGATCGACGGTAAACGTGGTCCAGCTCGTTTGGGTGGGGGCGCTGAGAATGGTGCGCCAATTGTTGCCGTCCGCGCTGATCGCCACGCCATCGCCGTTGAAATGACCTGTGAAATTCGTGGGGAGCGTTTCCGCTTCGTCGCTGAAGTTGATGTGCCCAAAGCTGAGGTTCGCCTGTGTCACACCGGAGAGATCGACTGTGTAGACGCCTTCGTTGAGCGCATAGTTGCTATCTGTATTCGAGTCCATCAAGAGGGCATAGGCACTGCCATTACCGGTGCCGCCCGGCGCGATGACGCGAATGCGGCCGAAGGCGTTGGATGAGTAGGTCGTGAACGATGCTGGCAAAACACCGGATTCAAAATCCTCTGAAGCGCCATTGGGGCCTAATCCCAATCGGCCAATCAACGCGCCGCGATGGGCCGGTGCCGGGCCTGCCTGAAAGGCAATGAAAGAAGACCCAATATCTTGCGCGGTGGCTAACGTTTCGTTGGCCGCTCCGTCAACGTTTTCGCTCTCCAACGCGGCATTCAGCGTCACTTGAACTGTGAATGCGCCAGTAGTACCAGCCGAGCCGGCAACGGTAAAGGTGTACGTCCCGGCCGTGGCAGCTGGGAAGGAGTTGACCACAGCCTTTTTTCCCCCGGCGGGTGCAGTTGCCGTCGTCAACAGATTGTTCAACGGATCCCGAAGTTCGACGATGGGCAGCAGTGCCGGAGCCGTCGGCGTCACCACGACGCTGATCGTTTGCCCCGCATCCACGGCCAGCGTAAAGCTATCACTGTCTGTTGCCGGGGAAATGAAGCCGCTGGTCGCGGTGGAATCATAGATCAGTGAACCGAGCGGACCTCGCCCGGTCAAGGGAACCGAAATTGGCAGCGTGCCGATATCGAGCGAATAGTCTCCGGCGAATGCCACATTGGCGTTGCCGTTCGCGTCGGCCAACGCGCCGGCGGCGATGCCGACCGCCAAAATCCCCTCCGATGTGATGCCTGCGAGCGTGAAGCGAATCGTCTGATTGCTGTTCAACAATGTGTATCCACTCACAGTACCTTGACTCACCGTCAGATCGCTGACACTGATCGACCCGGCAGCCACGGGTTCATTCAAATTGACATCAATTGTCGTCAACGGCAAGCTAATGCCGGAGCCGACCGGCGGGTTGGTCGAAACCACCTGCATTGGCAAAATGTCGTAACGAAAGTTGGCCGTGTACGCAATAACCGCCTTGTTGTCACTAGCCCGTTGGAACGCGTTGTCACCGACTTGCATGGACTGCAACCCTTCGGCCGACACCGGATTCGTATTGAATGTAAAGGAGATCGAATTGGTGCCAGGGGTATATGTCACGTTGTCAGCGGCTATGCCGTTAACTTTCAAGTCCGATGCATCCAAAGTTGCCGGATCGACGGGATCGCCGGTTACCAGGTCGAAGCTCGCCGGTGGCGTGAGCACGACCGATCCGATGGCGGGTGTACTCCCATTGATGACCAGGCCCAACACGGCTGGAGGAATCGTGTAATCGAGCGTAATCGTCGTCGCATTGGCATTCGACGTGGCGGCATTTTCGCCAAGCCCGCGACGGGCAAACGCGGTCCAAATCTGTAATAAGTCCGCGCCGCCATTGAGGGCGATGTCAGCCGCGATGATCGCGTCCCGCGCCTGGATGAATGATGGTAACGCGGGCTGCAGTTTCATGGCTTCCATGACCAGCTTCAACGTCAGCTTGTTGCCCGCGTTCCCCGGTCCGGGAGTCGCTGTCCAACCCGTGTACATGTCGGCGTCGAAACCATATTTGTTGACGAGCAGCCAGTTCAGATCCCAAAGCGTCGAACACCAAAGCTCTCCGGAATCGTGGACCTCGGTGCTTCGCGTGACGCCGTAGGGCGTCGTCCCGCCCGTACCGTAGGCATTGAAATCCAGTGGATCGATAGCCAGGTCGAAACTGTACGGTCGGCGGCGAATGCCCGGGCCGGTCGGCGCTTGATTGAGCGCATACGTGCCCATCGGGTAGGCGCTGTTTTGCAGATCAGTGGGTCGTTGCGTGAACATCAGCGCGTAGAAATCGCTCCAACCCTCGCCCATGCCGCCGCTTTGCGTCGCATTCAGCGCATTGGAATTGGCTGGCCCGCCCGTCAGTCGGTTGGAGACACCGTGGCCATATTCGTGAAAGACGATGCCGCTGTCCAAGTCGCCGTCGCGTTGCGGCGTCGCACCGGTAAACAAGTACATTTGCATGCGCGGCACCAAGCCATCGACCGGGGTTGCGAAGTTGGCGTTGTTCGTACCGCCGCCGTCTTGGGCGTCGGCTTGCACGGCATCGTTGCCGGCGCCGCCTTTCCCGTAGTTGTTCACCTGGAAGTTGCCAGCGACTTCCGTGAATCCGTATTGGTAGTGAATGTCGTGCAACATGTTGTTCAGGTAGAACAGGTTCATGACGGCGGCGTTTTGGTTCTGCACAACCGTCGGTTGCTGCAATGGATCGAAAACAAAACTGCTGAAATCAAGGCTCGCCCCGCCGGATGGTCGCGGAGGGCTGGGGTCGGCGACGTTATCGTTGTTGCGGTCGAGATGGGCATCGACGTTGTTGCCGCGCGTATCCGTGAACTCCGCGCCTGCCACGCCATTGGTATCGTGCCAGCCAAATGGCGATGCAGTCGGGTGTTCGGGGTTCGCTACCACTACGAAGCCGCCGTCTTGCGGGCTTTCGTTGGGAAGCGGGACAACGCTATACGTCGCGTCCACATCCATCCAGTCATTGATTGCGACAATGCTGCCCGTCGTATCGCCGATGCTCAAGCTGTACCAGTGTTGCGAGTCTGGTGTTCGCACGATCATGTCCCACGCCAGGACCGCGCTGCCATCGTTCGTCGGTACGTAATGAAGCGTGAGCGGAATCGGGTCAACCGACAAGCTAGGAGCGGCATACAATGTCGCGGTGCCATTTCCCTGAATCGCATCTGCCAGAAATGTGGTGCCATCCAACGCCATTCCCAACTTGATGGCGGCATTTTGCAGCGCGTACTCCGGCGTCATCGTAGCACGATGGAAGTGTGGCGCAACGAGTTCGTTCGCAAGGTTCGGTACAAACCCGCCGGCGGCGCTGAACACGACTCCATTGCCCGCGATGCTGACGCTGAAGTCGGCGTTGGCGACCGGCATGTCGTTCACATTTTGTCGCAGATAAAGGTGGGTGAAGCCGGTATCACGATCGGTGTACTGGCTGGTGATGATCGGATGAGCCACGTCGGCCAGGCTCAATCCGAAGTCGGCCGCATGAGCATTCAGATACGCGGTCGCCACGTTGAGCGACTGACTTGGGTCGAACGTGGTATTGACAGTGGCCCAATCGTGGTTGGCCAGAAAATAGGTCGGCGGTACATACCCACTGGTGCTCGGAACGACGCGATCTTCAAGCCGGATCATCCGGAGTCGGGACTGCCGAGGGGCGAAGCGAGTGCGCATGGGGGATGATTTACGCATCAGACGGCTCTCCGTTGTTGAGGTGAAATGTCAGCCAAACTCTTCGGTGAATTCTCGCGGATCAGTCTAACCCGCCACGGCAACAATGGCCACAAGAATTCCACAACACAACTGAGGCAGAGATAACAATTGCGTCAGCGAAAACACAAGGGTCGAAACACGTTACTTGTGGATACTGACGTTACAGAATTAGTTGGGCACATACATAATCGGTGTCGTTCTACATGTCATTACCCACCGCCACCTTCATGGCGGTGAAAACGGTCGATCAAACACTGGTGTGATACATTCATGCCGCCTGGGCGAGCGTCGATGCGTCAGCACGACGTGGTTTTGGTTTTCACGGCGACGAAGACTCCACGTCCGGCTGACGCTCCGACGCTCGCCATGGTGTCAAACGAAATGAGTACGGCCGGCTTGACAGTTCGTCGGTATCATGACGCACAGAGTGTTCCGGCCCCTAAAAGGAAGCCAATTCTTGGGACATTAGAGAGGGAGGCCTCGGCATGGCGATCACGAGCCGACATCTGACAATCACTCAGGGCAATCTCGACAATAGCCATATGTATCTGACCGAGTGTATTGATATATTTCCTGAAGACGTGCTAGGCGGGGCCGACGAGTCGCAAGCCGCTCCCCGAACTGTCCGGGTAAATTGGGGCACGGATGTGGTGGATACCGATATCGTTCGTGACAAACACATCTTTCGGCGGCGAGGTTGGGTTCGACAGTTCTTCTCGGAGGCTCGGGTCACCGCCGGCGATCAAATACTGTTGGAACAATTGGAACCTTACTCATACCGTGTCTCAAAAAGTCAACCGACCACGGCTGCATCGAGCTAATACCTCGCCCTTACCAGGCACCATTTGTCGCCCGGTTTAGCTACGAGCATGAAGAGGCCGTCGTATTGGTCGTCGGCGATGGTGATGTTATTGGGCCGCCCGGTGATGGCGTCGATGAGTGTCGGGATGGTGTTGGAATGACCGACGATCAGGACGCACTGATCGGCGTGGTCTTTGGCCAGCCGCTTCTTGAGCATCTGGGGCGTTTCCGAATTGGGGAGTTGTTTCGATGATGTTTTGAGCAGCGCTGCCAATGGATCGGCGGTCTGTTTGGTGCGCAGGTATGTGGTCGTGTAAATGGCGTCAACGCTCGTGTCTTTCAGCAGCCGGGCCAGTTCGTCCGCACGCTTTTTGCCGGCGGCCGAGATCGCGACATCGCCGCTGCCAGCTTCTTTCTCGGCATGGCGCACGAAGATCACCATGCGCTGGGCGTGGGCCGGTGCGGCGAATATGGAGGTGAATAACACGCTCAGGACCAGAGCGAAGATTGGTTTCATAAAAAGTACGCCCAAGCTAGTTGGAGAAATAGACGGTCGCCTTTGAGGGCATCTTTGTCACCCAAGTCCCACTAAATACCCGAACCGTTTACGGAAGTCTTCCGGTTCCAACTTCACCACGGCGGCGAGGCGGGCTAACTGGGTGGCGTCGTCGAAGTCGGTGCGGTCGAGGCGGATCATATAGCGGCGGGCGCATTCGTAGCTTTCACTGTCCACATCCACGCGGCGGGGTAACATGCGGCCGGTGGCGGGGTTGATCATGGTTTCAAAGGGCAGGGCCTGCATGCGGCCGCCGACGAAGCTGATGACGGCGCCGAAGCTGCCGGCCATCGGCGAGCGCAGAAACTTCACGGCGCCGAAGCCGAGGTCGCGAGTGTACTCGGCGTCGAATGGTATCGGGTCAGCACAGCGCAATTCGTAGCCGAGGTCTTTGTCCACGATGGCGAGTTTCAGACCGACGCCGGCGGCACGGGCGATGAGCCAGTCTTTGACGATGCGGCCAAACTCGATCTCGCCGAGCCGCAAGTGTCCGTGCGGGTCGCGGTCGATATTGCCATAGCGGCCGAGTTTTTCCATGCTGCCGAACGCTTCGACGAAACCAGCCTCGCCGATGGTTTCGATCAGTCCTTCGGCAAGAACTACGAGTCCATAGCTGCGATCTTTGAGCCGGCGTTTGATGATCGAACCGAGGATGATGTCGCAAAGTTCATTGAGGCCGATGTGTCGGCCACGAAACTCCTCGGGAATGATCGTCAGCGTGGCGGCGGCGGCTTTACCGATGCCGAGCGCGAGATGCCCGGCCGCCCGGCCCATGCTGATGCAGATGTACCAGCGACCCGTCGTCCGCGAGTCTTCGGCGAGATTGCGGGTGACGAAGACGCCAACTTGGCGTGCGGTCTCGAAGCCGAAGGTTGGTGTGCCGCCGGGTAGGGGCAGGTCATTGTCGATGGTCTTGGGCACATGGGCGACGTGAATGCTGCCGCGGGCCTGCTTGTAAACCTGGCTCGCGGAATAAGCCGTGTCGTCGCCACCGATGGACACCAGTGATGTAATGCCCATTGAGCGGAAGCACTCAAGCACGCGGGCCATGTCTTCGGGGTCTTTGGTGGGATTGGTGCGCGAGGTGCCGAGGATGGAGCCGCCGCTGAGTTGAATCCGGCTTACGTTTTCGATTTGCAGGCGGCGCACCTTGGATGTATCACCCTGAACGAGCCACTTGTAGCCGTCTTGAATGCCGTAGACATCGATGCCGCGATTGTCCGCTGGCTTGGCCCGTTCATGCGGCGGCTGCACGGGCTGGAGCCCGATTTTACGGACTATTTTTTCATCCGGTCGCTGGAAGGCGGGCAGCATATCCGGCTGCGACTGCGCGGATCAGCCCAATTTTTTGAGGAAAAAGCTACACTGCTCTTGACGGATATTTTTCAAAAAGAAGCTGGCGCGGAATTGGCCATCATGCCATTCGAGCCGGAGGTCGAGCGGCGAATCTTGGAGGTGATGGTCGAGGAGGGGCCGCTGGTTGACGGTGTACTCGGAACGCGCAGCGCGACAGTGGACGGCTTGACATGGGAGCAGTACGCCGCGATTCTGCCACGCCGAC